>CAYTET010000055.1:0-13048 GCA_964436975.1 uncultured Erysipelotrichaceae bacterium | reverse complement strand
CTATTTCAGTAGAATCGCCTCTGTTTAAGTTGTCCACTTTATTGACGTAATAACAGGCTTTTATTTCTAATTCAAACGCCTCCAGATCGACTTCCAACATCGCTCCGACACCAAATGACTGGCTGGTTGTCGAGCCGTATTCGTTTTCATAAGAAGTCGTAATGGAGTATGTTGTAGCATTGTTGTTGAAATCATCATAACTGCCCAGATCTGAAAAATAGGGAGCGGCCTGCAGAATAGTGACAACTTCAGGATTTGACCAGGCAAACGTCTTGTCTTTATATTTAATACGCATAATATCATTATCGTTGTCGACAGCTGCCAGGGTGACCTGTCCGTATTTAGAACCGCCTAAAACATAAGGCGATTTTTCCGGATTTGAGCCATAATATTCTCTTGAAACAGTGCCATTATCATTGGTTTTGTCTTTCTTGCCAATCACCCCGAGATGGAAATAAGTGGTATTGACTGAGGTTCCTTTTAAGCCGACCACATACATGAATTGCTCATAACCGTGATAGTTATTATCGAAATTGCCGGATACAACTGAACTGATGTAGGTGACACTGACAACAATGGTGCTGTTAGAGCCGGTCGCCGCATCCTGGGCGGTGAAATAAGTAGGGGTATAGTCTGCTTTCAGGCCGCTGCTGGCATCCCAGCAATAGACTGTTCCGCCGATAAATACCGCTTCGGCATTAAACGGTCCATCGATGTGGGCACAGGAAATTCCCATCGGCTGCCAGACCCAATCGCTCGTCAGCCAAACACCGGTGGTAGATCCTGCCTCTGTTCCAAGCCAGTTATTTGAAGTCAGCGTCTGGAATTTTTTCAGTGACAGAACAGATGAAGATACATCAAAAGTTACTGCCACAAGTTTATCTGCATCCCGGTCACCGAGTGTAGTTTTACTGCTGTTAGTAGATATTGTGGTTTTCAATTCACCATAATAACCAGCCACAATGATTTCATCGACACCGTCATTGTCAATGTCACCGGCTGATACACTTGAGGCAACCGGCATTGAACTCATCCGTGTTCCATCTTTCACACTTATTTCATTGTCGATGACATATGAACTGCTCGGACTACTGTCCAGCAATCCGGCCGAACGGCCCAGACCGATGGCAAGGTAGGGTGCATACAGACCGATATTACTGCCATCATTTTTATAGGTGTGATAAATATCATTTACATAGGAAAGAACAGCTATATCATCAAATCCGTCGCCATTAAAATCACCTGAGGTTAAATCAACGGATAATTTATCATAATAGTGTGAACTCTTTTTTATACTATGGGCGTAGTAATAGGGATTTAGATAAGCAGTTTTTTTAGCTGAAGTCGTAGCTGTCAGGGCATTATTGCTTCTCTTGTATTCAACAAGCTGCAAATCACTGTTGTCGTTAATATCAAGTGGGGCATAAATATATACTGTTTCTGTACCGCTGCCATTGTAGTCGCCGGCGGTAATGGAAATGAAATTAGGAGCCATGTAATTATCCTGGCCATAGCCTGGAAGATCACTCATCCAGGAAGCTGTTCCGATTTCCGTATAGCCGGAAACACTGTTATTGCGTGAATCAACATACCAGGCCACTATCTTCTTATCGGAAGCCCGCCAGCCGACATAAGCAACCGATTCGCGCGTTTCATTGCCATCAGAATCAAAAGCCGCCGTCTGGATAAAATAAATACCGATACTGGTTTCTGCGGAGCTATTAAATGAAGTAAAGCTGCCGTTTGTTCCCGTGCTTGGTCCAATGGATTCAGCACCGTTCCCTTTATAGGTATCATAGCTGCTGTACTTCAGTGTGTCATTATAAGTTGATCCAATCATCAATTCATCAAATGATTGTAATACAACGGCTCCATTATTATCGGAGATACCATAAGGATCGCCGGTAGTATAATAGTCAGCCGGAGCCGTTTTGTCCTGTTCAAAAATTACGGCCGCGCCTTCTGTTACTTCCTCAGCCTTAATAGGCTGAAAAGAATTTATTGAAACAATCCCGAACATTATAGCTAAGCAGATTAACGAAATCACTGATCTTTTAAGCATGTGAATTTCCCCCTTATATCTATCTATTTAAAAGGCTGTCAGTAACATATCAGCCTGAAAATATGAGAAAAAGTTGTCCTATGAACAAAATAAGCAAAGCAGGGCATCCTTTTAGTTCAATCAGCAAAGAAGGGAAGTGTACCGGCATATTGTTTGCCTGCACAGAAAAGTTTATTGTATCTTCTAATAAAATGATAACAATGAAAAATTGACAATGCAAATCTTTTCTGAAACGACGTTGAAAATAAACAATAATGATTAATTCAGTTGATGTGAAGCACAATTTTTATGTTGTCGCTACATCAATTTTTGCCAGGGAGCTATCCAAAGCGATTTTAAAGGCCTTAGCAGCTTCAAACAGTATCTGCGCAAGGATTATTACTATAATGTCACTGATGAGCAGATAAGCATGTTTCTGCTGTTATCAAACTATCGTATCGTTCTGTATGATCTGTTTGCAGAACATTTAATTGATTACACAATGGATGAAGTCAATGAAATGATTTTGTTTATCAGGTTTCTTGATGAAGGAATGAATCCAATAGAAGCTGATGTGATAACAGAGTCTAAGCTTGATTTACAAACAAAAAGGGGAGCCAGACTATATTTAATATTGCTCCTGTATTACCTTACATCCGATTACCGCAGCATAGTCGACCGCAGTTATATTCTACCGGTTGAAGATGGCATCAAGCGCAGCAGTGTATTCTTGGCAGAAATCCTGATGGATGAAGTATCACTTAATTTCGATAACGATAAATACATCTGCTTCTGGCTAAAGTATGAAATAGCTAAAGATGCCATAGATGCTCTCTGTGATGAGATAATTTAGAAGTACCTTGATAATCCTCTAACAATAACGCCAAAGAATCCCCCAGTCCTTAAAGCAGCCTCTGCTGAGTACATTGTTGTAGTGGATAATAACGGATCAGCCGGTTACAAATGCTTTAATTGATGATATATCACCCTTAGAAAAATAAGCTTCCAGGAAGGGCAGTGGGAGCTCTTTTTGGTACTAATAAAACTATATAGTAATGAGAAACCATTATTCCTAAATATTTTTTTGCTCTTTTTAGCACTATAACTGACGGGATTTTCTAACAATGTCGCAAATATTGACGAGATATTATAACTTTCGGTGCACAAAATAACACCGCCAAACCCTGGATCAGACCCAAAAAAGGGCAAAACCGCCAAGATTTTAGCGATGTTATAACTTTGTTGCAAAAGATGTTATAACTTTCGTGCAAAACGACAAACATCATTTATGGCCATGAAATAATAGCATCAATCACTTCGCATAATGTATATTATGTACATGATGCCGATACCACATTATTGTCAACCGCATATAACGTAGCAATAATTGGCTTTTTGCTACTTTCTCTCGGATTAACCGGCTTTCAGTGCTTCAGACTGAATTGGTTACATTTCTTGCTCATTAACAGGAATATGTATGCTGCCAAACTCAATGCCGCCATATAAATCGGTGTATTGATATACCAGCCGTATTTAGCAGCGATATCTTTAAATACGATTATCGGAGAGTTGGCCGGCCCGACATAAAACATGTTGACATCCCCTTTTGAGACGTTCCATAAACTGACATTGATGATAAAGGCAATCAGACAAAGACAGACAAATACCATAAAGCAGGTTTTAAAAGAAACCTTATTTACGCCGGAATTTTTATTAAAAGCGATAGTAAGACCGATAAAGACCAGTGACATATGCCAGATAAAGGCATGGATTGTCAGAGTCCAGTATTCATGAATCAGCCCGGATGGCTCTATAAAGGCAACAAAACCGCCCATCAGGTTATAAGAGACCAGAAAGCCGTACATGGCTGTTTTAACCTTATCGTTTTTAACAAACGGAATTAGCAGGCACAGATAGATGGGCACGCTGCATAGCTGGAACGGAAAGATCCACCACTGGTATGAGTAATTGCCGATGACTACCGTATAAAAGAGCTGCTTGTATAATTCTGACAGCGCCAGAAAGATACCGGCCCCAAACAAAAACCGGTCTAAAGCCTTCTTAGACATATTGCGGAGCTTGAAAGCGCCAAAAAAGGACAGCAGATAACCAATGATCATAAAACTCAAATGCTCAGGACCGTAAGCCTTCCATGGCACCATTGGCCAGGCAGTATTCTTAAGCCATTCAAACATTGAGATCTCCTTTTTTGATATGGTTATTTCAATAAATCAAGATATGACTGGCCGTATTCCGGCTTCTTTACATCAAAATTATCAGCTACCGTCATGCCGATTGAGGCAAAAGTCTTTGAAATCGGCAGCGGACCGCCCTTTTCAATATCCTTGGACCAAATCAGCAGCGGAACCATCTCTCTGGTATGATCTGTGCCGGTCCAGGTCGGATCATTGCCATGGTCAGCCGTCAGCATTATCAGATCATCATCATTGATACATTCCATCAGCTTACCCAATTTTTCATCAAAAATGTCGATTTCCTGGCCATAGCCGACCGGATTGCGCCGATGGCCCCATTTGGCATCAAAATCTACCAGATTGACAAAACACAGCCCGGTAAAGTCTTTGGCGGCCTGCTGGATTGTAATGTCCATGCCATCGGCATTGGAAACCGAATGATAGGCTTCCGTTATACCGTTGCCATTAAAGATATCATTGATCTTGCCGACAGAAATAACGGTGTACCCCTGCCCTTTTAAAGCATCCAAAACAGTCGGGGCAAAAGGATCAACGGCATAATCATGCCGGTTGGAGGTCCGGGTAAACGAATTGGCATCTTCACCAATGAAAGGCCGGGCAATTATACGGCCGACTTTATATTCCGGCTTCATGGTGATTTTACGGGCAATCTGGCAGCAGCGGTACAGCTCTTCAAGGCCGAAATACTTCTCATGGGCCGCAATCTGCAGAACCGAATCAGCACTGGTATAGACGATCATTTTGCCGGTTTTAATATGCTCTTCACCCAGCTGCTTGAGAATCTCAGTGCCGCTGGCGGCACAGTTGCCCAGATAGCCATGGCCGGTCTGCTCTGTCAGTTCATCCATCAGTTCTTGGGGAAAGCCGGTATCTGTAAAGGTCTTAAACGGCGTATCAACTTTCAGGCCCATGATCTCCCAATGGCCGGTCAGTGTATCTTTGCCGACACTGGCTTCTTCCAGATGGGTATAATAGCCGGCCGGCTTTTCAACCGGGGCAACGCCGGTCAGGGAATGAAGATTGGCGATGCCTATTTTCTGCATATTGGGTATATGCAGCTGGTAATGCTGGCTGATGTGGCCAAAGGTATCCGAACCGGCATCACCATATTTAGCCGCATCCGGCTCGGCCCCGATGCCTAAAGAATCCATGACAATCAAAAACACTCTTTTGTACTTTTTCATTTCTCTTCCAGCTCCTTTTTGGCTGCTCGGGGCAGCTTGTCATATGCCTGATGCAGCTGTTTGGTCTGCACATGGGTATAAATCTGGGTGGTAGCGATATTGCTATGGCCCAACAATTCCTGAACACTGCGTAAATCCGCATCACTGGCCAGCATATGCGTCGCAAACGAATGACGCAGGGTATGCGGTGAAACATGGCTGGGATTCAGACCGGCTTTCTGGCAGGTCTGCTTTACCAAACTGAAGATATACTGCCGGCTGACCGGTTTGGCTTTAGAAGTAATAAAGAACAAGTTGCTGTTTTTGCCGTACAGCCAGCCGGGCCTTATTTTAGTAAAATAATCACTAAGCAGCTGGCCTGTCGGCTGGTTAATCAGAACCTGTCTCTCTTTGCTGCCTTTGCCGATAATCCGCAGCTGCAGATGGGTCAGATTTACATGGCCAGCCTGCAGGTTGCATACTTCGGAAACCCGCATGCCGCTGGTATAAATTACCTCCAGCAGACACAGTTTGAAGCATTCTTCAGGAATAGCCGGATCGTAGACGGCAAACAGCTGGCTGATCTGCTCCTCATTCAGAAAACTGGGCAGATGATCGCTGTTAACTTTAATCGAAATGTTGGCCGCCGGATCAGCAATGTTGTAAGTGATGAACAGATAGGCATGCAGATTGCGGATGCTGGTCAGATAATGGGCCACCGAGCGGCGCTGCAGACTGTCTGAAGCCTGCCCCAAAGCCTGCTGGATCAGCTGGCTGTCAACTTGGCTGATGTCCTCAATGTCGCAGGTCTGTAGAAACTGCTGATAGGTACTCAGGTCGTTTTTATATGAGGCAATCGTGGCCACGGCTTTATGTTCAATCACACTGATGTGATACAGGTAGTCTTCAACAGCTTCGGCGGGTTTCATAATTCACTTTCCTTAGCCAGGGCCCGCTGCCGCAGCTCGCCGGCGGCTTTCAGGGCCGTCTGTGAATTATTCGATGATGACAGGATAGCCAGTTCTTCCAGCCGCTGACCGTCATCTAATTCATCAACCTTAGTGGTGGTATAAGTATCATGCTGCGTCTTGGTAATCCGGTAATGATGCTGGCCGCAGGCCGCCACCGACGCCAGATGGGTTACCGTAAAGACCTGACAGTACCGGCTGATCTGGTACATCTTAAGGCCGATATTAAAGGCCACATAGCCGCTGACACCGGTATCAATTTCATCAAAGACGACCAGCCGGGTGCCGTTAAGCCGGTTGAAAATAGTTTTAAGCCCCAGCATCAGCCGGCTTAATTCACCGCCGCTGGCAACTTTGTTTAAAGGCTGCAGCCCCTGCCCTGAGTTCATCGAAATCAAAAAGCGGATATTATCAAGGCCGCTGGCCGCCGGAGCGCCTTCCGTCATTTCAACCTTAAAAACGGCATTGGGCAGATTCAGCGGGCGGATCTGCTCTTCAATCTGCTGCTGCAGCACAAGGCTGGCCTGCTGGCGCTGACTGCGGATCTGCAGGGCCTGGTCTTCAAAGCTTTTATAAGCGGTCTGGATTTCTTTGTCCAGCTGCTCTAAAACCGTCTGGCGACTGCCATACTGCTCCAACTGCCGGCTCAGATCATCAATCAGGCTCAGCAGACCTTCGATATCGGTAGCGTATTTGCGCTTCAGATTCTGAATAAGGAAAAGCCGGCTGTTGAGATCATCAACTGTTTTCTGGTCAAAGTTAAAATCAGTATAATAAGAAGTAATATTTTCGGTATCATCCTTCAGGCTGTAGTATGAATTGACAAAATCTTCGAAGGCATCCTTGGTTTTCTCATTCTTGCCCAGTTTCTCCAGCAGCCGGGTTGCCTGATACATCTTATCAAGCACCTCATCGTTCATTAACTGGGTGAATTCGTTAATTGATTCCTGGGTTTTCTCATAGTTGGAGAGTTCATCAAGCTTTTCGCTCAGCTCTTTGTCTTCATTTGTCTTCACGGCGGCATCCGTCAGCTCTTTCAGCTGGTATTCCATCATCTGCAGTTGGGCCGGATTATAGGTCGTGGCCAGCAGTTTTTCTTTCTGGCCGGTCAGTTCCTTATACTTCAAATATTGTTCCTTTAGCAGATTTAAACCGGGCTGCAGGCCCGCAAATTCATCCAGCAGCTGGCGGTGATATTTTTCATTCAGCAGATACTGATTGTCATTCTGACAGTGAATATCAATAAGGTCATCAAAACACTGCTTTAAAAAAGCTACTGTAGCCAAGCGCTGGTTGATGCGGGTAACACTCTTGCCGCTGCGGTCGATGCTGCGGGTCACAACCAGTTCGGTGCTGTCATAGCCGCCCTGGTTCAGTCGTTCGGCCAGAACCTTGTTTACTTCAAACTGCCCTTCCACGATGGCTTTATCAGCCCCGGTGCGAATCATGTCACTGCTCATCCGCTGGCCGGCCAGAGTCGAAACCGCATCAATAAAAATACTCTTGCCGGCGCCGGTCTCACCGGTAAAAACACTGAAACCATCATGAAATTCCAGCGTAATCTGATCGATAAGGATAAAGTCTTTAATATAGAGATTTGTCAGCATATCATAACCTCACCTATAATCTTACTTTATTTTACTATCGATGTCTTTGAATAATGAAGTAATGTCCAGCCCCTCGGCTTTGCGCAGATCAACAATGGAGCCATGCTGAACATAATGGTCATCTATGCCGTACTCTTCAAAGCTGGCCGGCAGGCCGATGCTGTTGCAGTAACTCAGAATCAGCGAACCCAGACCGCCGGTCTTGATATCCGTGCCAAAGACGATAACCGGCACTTTCATACTGAAAAGCTGCCGGATCATATCAAAATCAAGCGGTTTAAAGAAACGGGCATTTACTACCCTGATGTGCATTTCGTTGGCTTTGGCTTTCTGGATTATCCGATTGTAATCAGGACCGTAGGTAATGATAACGGCCTTTATTTTCCTTTTCGTCAGAATGTCGGTATAGGTCCAGCTGCCTATTTCAATATCGTCAACCAGAACATCATCCTCATCAACATAGCCGTTGGGGAAACGTATTGTAAACGGATGCGGGGTATTGACCGCCTTGGCCAGCAGGACCCGCGCTTCATTGGGCGATGAGGGCATGGCCATTATCATATTAGGCAGCGGGGCCAGAATTGAAATATCAAAAAGGCCGTGATGGGTCGCCCCGTCTTTGCCGACAATGCCGGCCCGGTCAAGCAGAATCGTCACCGGCAGATCCATCCGGCAGATGTCATGGTTGATCTGGTCGTAGCAGCGCTGCATAAAGGAAGAATAGACAAACAGCAGCGGTTTCATCTGGGAAATAGCCAGACCGGCCGCAAAAGTAGCGGCATGCTCTTCGGCAATTCCGCAGTCAAAGCAGCGGTCAGGAAGCTGCTGCTGGAATTTATTGAGTTTTGAACCGTTAATCATCGCCGGGGTGATGGCACAAATTTTATCATCCTGGCGGGCCAGCTCCAAAGCCTTATCCGCCATTACCTTGCTGTAGGTAGTGGCCCCGTCCGGAATCATTGTGGTTGATTTGCCGGTCGTCGGATCAAAGCAGCCGACGCCATGCCAGTTGCCTTCCGTGTCATTTTCACTGAATTTGTACCCCTTGCCCTTTTTTGTGATTATATGCAGGACAATCGAGCCGTTGTGCCGCTTGGCCATCTGAAAGGCCTTGATGAGACTTTGAATGTCATGGCCGTCAACCGGTCCCAGATAATCAAGGCCGGTCTGCTTGAACATTGAGTTGGGGGTTATCAGCCTCTTCAGGGAGTCACGGGTATTGCGCAGGCCATTCAGGATAGTAGTTCCCGTGGGCGAATTATCCAGAAAGTTAGAGACATTGTCCTTGAAGCGGATGTACTCATAAGAAGAGCGCATCGCACTCAGGGCCTTGTAAAAAGCCGAGTTATTATGACTTATGGACATGCCGTTGTCATTTAGAACGATAATCACCTTGCTGTGCGAAGAAGCGATATTATCCAGGGCTTCCATGCTTTCACCATTAAGCATGGAGCCGTCACCAACAATGGCAACTACCGAATAGTTTTCCTTTTTTAAATCACGGGCGGTGGCCATGCCTAAAGCCGCCGATAAAGCTGTTGAAGAATGGCCGGCTTCCCAGACATCATGGTCGCTTTCACAGCGCTTCTCAAAGCCGGCAATGCCGCCAAACTGGCGCAGATGATCAAAGTCATTGGCCCGGCCGGTCAGTATTTTATGGGTATAAGTCTGATGGCCGACGTCAAAGACCAGCTTGTCAACGGGAGAATCGAAGCAGTAATGCAGGGCGATGGTAAGCTCAACCACACCCAGATTGCTTGACAGATGACCGCCGGTTTTGGCAATTTCCGATACAATAAAAAGCCGGATATCACCAGCCAACTGCTCCATTTCACTGATCGACATCTTTTTCAGAAAACGCGGATCTTTAATATCGCGGATTTGCACTCGTACTCCACCCTTCAGCAATTTCGGTTCTGCAGCATTTTAACTAACCGGCGGGTCAGAGCCATTTCAACAGGCAGCTGATTCCACAGGGAATCAATCTGTCCGTACAGCTCTTCGACGGTCTTGTTTGCCTGCGTCAGACCTAAAGCCGATACATAAGTCGTTTTGTTGTTGGCAACATCGCTGGTCGATTTGCCCAGCTGGCTGCTGGAAGCTGTAACATCCAAAATATCATCCTGAATCTGAAACGCTAAACCAATTTTAGCACAAATTTGCCTTAAAGGCTCCAGACAGGATGTCATATTCTGCATCATAGCTGCCCATTCCAGCGGAATTGTCAGAAGCTGGCCCGTTTTATAATAGTCAAGCTGGCGCAGCTGATCAACGCTGCACGTCTCTTTTTCAGCCTGCAGATCCATTGACTGGCCCAGAATCATGCCTTTGTGGCCGGCCCTTTGCGCTAACAGCGCTATCAGATCACTCTTCAGCTGACCCGGATAACAGCTGCCGGCAATCATTTCAAAGGCTTTTGTCAGCAAGCCGTCTCCGGCCAGCACGGCAGTGGCCTGGTCAAACTTCTTATGGCAGGTTAAAACACCCCGGCGCATATCATCATTATCCATTTCCGGCAGATCATCGTGGATCAGCGAATAGGTGTGAACCATTTCCAGGGCCGCCGCAATAGGAAAAGCGGGCCGGATATCCGGGCAGCCCATATCCTGCAGGGCGCTTAAAAACAGCAGCGGCCGGATCCGCTTTCCGCCGGCCAGCAGTGAATACCGCATGGCCTGGCTGACCCGGTCGGAGCCGTCAATTACGGTTGAAAGATACTCTTCAAACTCAGTTCTGACTGTCATCTTTCAGATTCTCCGTCAGATCCTTAACCTGCTTTTCAAACAGCTTCAGCTTCTCATCGCACAGCTTTGACAGTTCCATGCCTTCCTGAAAAAGCTTCAGGCTGTCATCTAATGAAGCGGTCCCGTTTTGCAGAATGTTAACAATTTCATTGAGCCGGTTCATGGCCTGCTCAAATGATAATTCCTCTTTCTTTTCCGCCATATCATTGTTTCCTTTCCACAGGTTTTACCGTCAGCATTCCATCCGCATAGCGGATATCAACCGGACTGTCCATATCAACATCTATGGCCTTTTTTATAACCTGGCCCTTCTGGGTGGTGATGGCATAGCCGCGGCTGATGATATTCAGCGGGCTGACACTGCTGAGCAGTTTTTTCAGCTGGCCGAATTTTTCGTTTTTCTTATCGCTGTACTGAACGATGCTGCCCAGCAGCTCTTTGCGCAACTGGGCGGTACTGTCATGCTGCCGGCTGATTTTCAAGGTCATATCCAGCAGCAGGGCCTGGTTCAGTTTAACCCACTTAAGACGCTGATTCTGGCCGGCGCCGGTAAAAGCGGCCAGCCGGCTGAGGGAATAGTCAAGTTTCTGCCGCTGGACATCCGCAATATTCTTAATGGCGGCCACCAGACTGGTCTGATAACTGCGGATGGCCTGGCGGACTTCCTTTTGGTCAGCTACCGCTTTGGTTGCGGCAGCTGTCGGAGTGGCACAGCGGCAGTCAGCAACCATTTCAGCAATGGTGAAATCTATTTCATGACCGATGCCGGTAATAACCGGAACCGGACAGTCATATATTGTTTTAGCCAGTTTCTCATCATTAAAGCACCATAAGTCTTCCATGGACCCGCCGCCCCGGGCCAGAATAATGACATCACAGCGGCGTGAAACGGCTTTGGCAAAAGCGGTGATGATGCTTGCTGCCGCAGTGCTGCCCTGAACAAGGGCGTAGCATTCAACAAGTTCGGCCGCCGGCCAGCGGTTGTTTATGGTCACCCGGATGTCCTGCAGGGCCGCGGTTGTCTGGCCGGTGATGACCCCGATGCGCTGGGCAT
The DNA here is from genome assembly GCA_964436975.1 of uncultured Erysipelotrichaceae bacterium. Lineage (GTDB taxonomy): Bacteria > Bacillota_I > Bacilli_A > Erysipelotrichales > Erysipelotrichaceae > CAYTET01. The sequence continues at coordinate 1,255 of CAYTET010000055.1, read as the reverse complement.
AGGGCGGAATGGCCTTTTTATGCTCCACAGCAAAATATCCGGCGGCCTTGAGTCTTTGATAGATCTTCTCAAATTCCGCGTGCAGATCGCCTTTGCCGGCCATTTTAAGGGTGCTGGCCATCAGCTGCAGATGGCCGCTGGGGGCAAAAACATCAATCCGGCCGCTTATCACGACCTGATCGCCGGTTTTAGGCATAAAGCCAACCTGCCGGTTGCTGGTCGCAAACATAACGGCATCAATTGCCGCATTTTCATCTTTCAAGGAGAAATACCAGTGGCCGGAAGGATGGGCGGTAAAACGGCCTATTTCACCGCAAACCAAAACATTTTGCAGGACATAATCATCCCGCAGAACGTCTTTTACCGCTTCCACCAGCCGGCTGATAGTCCAGAATTCACTCATAACTGATCCAAAACGCCATTGATCAATCCCGGCGTTTCGTCATCACAGTATGTTTTAGCCAGTTCCACGGCTTCATTGATGATTACTGCCCGATCCGTCTGCTTCTGCTGCAGCTCGCCGGCAGCCATCAGCAGAATTGCCTGCTCAACATAGCCTAACCGGTCAAAGGTCCAGTCTTTAAGCTTGGCCTGGATAAGGGCCTGCAGATCATCCATATTGTTTATGACATAGGCTGTCTGGTTAACAACAAAAGATATCGACTCTTTATCATCGATATCAATGTTATCTTCCAGTATCTCATCAAAATCTCTTTCGGTTAAAAGATATTGATACAAGCAAGTCATGATGGCTTGGCGCTGTTGGTGTCTGTTCATCTTTTAAGGACGCTGTCTAATCGAAAAAACCGCTGACATTGACCGAGACATTGTCCAGCTTGATGCCGGTCATATTCAAAACACTCTCATAAACGTGATTCTGGACCTGCTCCGACAGGTCGCTGACAAATTCGCCGTACTTTACGGAAATATTTACTTCGATTGAGACACCTTTATCGCTGGAATGACAGACAGCCGCCTTTTTAAAAGTGTTCTTATCATTGATTTTTACATTGGGAATCTCGGCGATGCTCAGCTGGGCAATGGATTCAAAAACAGCATTGGATAAAGCAATCACGCCATTCTTTCTGTCCTTGGGGTTGCTGAGAATATATGAAGTAGCCATATGTAATCACCTCGCAGTTTATTTTAGCATATTAATCAGTTATTTGCACTTTCCAATAAGCCGCAGCGCTGATATATTTGTATGACTACAATTGATGTGAGACCAAGAAAGGGTTGAAGAAAGGCAGGATTC
>CAYTET010000054.1:0-13626 GCA_964436975.1 uncultured Erysipelotrichaceae bacterium | reverse complement strand
TATTTCAGTAGAATCGCCTCTGTTTAAGTTGTCCACTTTATTGACGTAATAACACAGCCTTTCATTTCTTTTTTTCAAAAACCTTAAAATAAAATGAAAGTTGTCATTATACTTTACTTTTCTGCCGGTGGCTCCAGCGCATTTTCCGGTATGCCGTATTCAGCGGTCCAATGGCTAATCAGAATACCCCGCCTATTAGCCGAAGTAACCATCCAAAAACTCATTCTAATACGCAATCATTTCATTTAATCTGTCGCTTAATCCAGAGAGAAAATAAAAAAAAGCCTGATACCGCTGTACCAAACCGGATGTCTATAGTGGTGGGGATGGCGGGACTCGAACCCGCACGGTATCGCTACCAACGGATTTTAAGTCCGTTGCGTCTACCATTCCGCCACATCCCCATAATGGAGGTTCCTGCCAGATTCGGACTGGCGGTCACAGAGTTGCAGTCTATTGCCTTACCACTTGGCTAAGGAACCATCTCATTACGCGTCTTTTATTATAAGTGAAGAACCGCCCTTTTGCAACAACAACGCATTAAAGTTGCTTAAAAACAGAGCCGCGGAAAACCATGAAGTCTGCTGACATAAAAATACGGCACTCCCCGGTCCGGCCGGCTTTGAAAGGCATTATTAAAAACGGGCGGAATGCTGTTCCGCCCTATTTGGTAATCCTCAAAACATCGTTAACACCGCTTATCTTGCGCATGTTTGCCATAACCTGCGTCAGCTGGTCAATGGTTTTGACCCGAATTTTGATTACAACAAAACAGTGGATCTTGTCAGGCATCATTTCAGCATTAATGCCTATCAGCGGCGCTTTAAGCTGGGCCGCCAGCGTCACAATGTCGCTGATCAGAAAGTTGCGGTCATCAGCATCGAGCCGCAGCCAGGTTTCATACTCTTTGTTTCCGCTAGCCGTATCCCAGCTGACATCGATAAGTCTCTTTTTCTCACCGGCAATATTCGGACAGTCCCGCCGGTGAACCGTAACGCCCTGGCCCATGGTGATATAGCCGACGATGTCATCGCCGTATACCGGCATGCAGCAGCCGGCCAGAGCCACCTTGATGGAATCAATGCCTTCCACAACTACACCGGCGCTGGAAACCTGCCGTCTAACTGTCTTGGGGGAAAACATCTTGCTGGCCGCCATATTATCCATCAGCGGCGATGTTGTTTTCTGATTGGTCAGTTTCTCGACAAGCTGCACCATTGATACGGATTTGGCACTGATCGCATACATCAGCTCATTGTACGAGCCTAAATCCATCTGGGCATAAAGATTATCCATATGCTGCTTATCCATGTAAACCGCCGGATCAAGACTGCGCCGCCGCAGTTCGTCATTAAGCATCTTCTCGCCCTTTTCAACGGCTTCCTTGCGGTCTTCCGTTTCTTTCTTAGACAGAAAGGCCTTAATCTTATTATGGGCGGTGGCTGATTTGACAATCTTCAGCCAGTCTTCGCTGGGTCCGGCTGACTGCTTGGATGTCTTGATGGTGACAATGTCACCGGTTTTCAAAGGAGTCTTTAAAGGCACTAAAACGCCGTTTACCATGGCCCCGACAGCCTGGTTGCCAACATCGGTATGAATGCGGTAGGCAAAGTCAATCGGCGTTGAGCCGTTGGGCAGTTCAATAACCCGGCCTTTGGGGGACATGACATAAACATTGGCTTCGAAGATGTCCTTCTGCAGAACATCCATAAGCTCGCTGCTTTTGGTTTCCGTGTCATTTGTCATGGCTATCAAATCATGATACCAGGACAGTTTTTCCTCAATTTCCTTCTGCTCTTTGCTGCGGGAATACTTAACGCCTTCCTTGTAGCGCCAGTGCGCCGCCACACCCTGCTCAGCAACCCGGTCCATTTCCTCGGTCCGGATCTGAATCTCAAAGACGTTGCCCTGGTCATTCATAATTGTGGTATGGAGTGACTGGTACATGTTGCTTTTCGGCATGGCGATATAATCTTTAAGCCGGTTGGGCATCGGCTTGTACTGGGCATGAATATAGCCCAGGATTTCATAGCAGTTAAGTTCCGTCTGGGTGACAATCCGGATAGCATAAAGGTCGAATATTTCATCAAACGTCTTATTCTTTTCGACCATTTTCTTATAGATGCTGTAAAGATGCTTTGACCGGCCGAAAATGCGGAACGAAAAGCCGTACTGGTCAAGCATCTTTTTTATATCAACGATCATTTTATTGACCATGGCTTCCCGCTGGGTCTTTTTCATTTCCACCATATGGGCAATTTCATGGTATTTGTCTGGATTAAGGTAGAAAAAGCAGAGATCTTCCAATTCGTTCTCAATAACGCTGATACCCATGCGGTGGGCAATCGGGGCATAAACATCCAGCGTTTCACGGGCAATGCGCTGCTGCTTTTCCGGAGCCATATACTGCAGCGTCCGCATATTATGAAGCCGGTCAACCAGCTTGATAATAATTACCCGGACATCCTTAGCCATGGCAATGAAGATCTTGCGGTGGTTGGCCGCCTGGTACTCTTTGATATCTTTAAACTCAATATTTCCTATTTTAGTGACTGATTCAACCAGATTGGCGATATCATCATCAAATTCAGCGGCCAGCTCTTCCTTAGGCACCCCGCAGTCTTCCATGACGTCATGCAAAAGACCGGCCGCAATGGTCTGCGGTCCGACACGCAGCGTTGTCAGTACATAGGCGACCTGCTGCAAGTGCACAAAATAGGGCTCGCCGCTGCGGCGGCGCTGGTCTTTATGCTTTTCAGCAGCATAGTCATAGGCCTTTTCAATCAGCGCCAGGTCATCATCATCATGAATGTAGGATTTAACCTCATTCATGATCATTTCCCGGCTGACCGGAATCTGAGCCGTCATAGCATGCTCCTTTTATAAAAGAATCGAAGGCCAAAGTCTTCGATTCATGTTCTTAGTATTTTAGAATCGACATGACATTGTAATCAGACAGCCGGCTGCGGCCGCCTAAATCAGTAAGCTCAACCAGAAAAGCACATCCGGCAACTACGCCGCCCAGCGACTCAACCAGATGATTGGCCGCGTCAATGGTTCCGCCGGTCGCCAGCAGATCATCAACGACCAGGGCTCTCATACCCGGCTTTATGGCATCCTTGTGCATCTCCATAGTTGCAGTGCCGTATTCAAGGGCATATTCATAGGATATGACTTCCCGGGGCAGCTTATGGGGCTTGCGGGCCGGCACAAAGCCGATACCCAGTTCATAGGCAACCGGGCAGCCAAAGATAAAACCGCGGGATTCCGGACCGACAACAATATCAACCTTCTGCTCTTTGGCAAATTCAATTATCTGAGCGCAGGCCTGATGAAAGGCCGGGCCGTTGCCAATCAGCGGTGTAATGTCTCTGAACAGGACGCCCTTTATCGGATAATCAGGAATATTCGCAATGTACTCTTCTAAATTCAGGCTCATATCAAGGTCCTCCCAATAAAAAAACACAAAGATATTATACCGCAACTTGCCTATTTCTGATTATTATTTATGATTTTTTCGCACTGCAGGTTGTAGTAAGTCCGGTTATTGAAATTATTCAGGCTGAATTCACCGATAAACAGCAGATCATTCTGGTTCAGGTAAGCCTGGTAGCCGTCATTATCGCCAAAGGAAACAATCGAAAAAGCAACATCCTGGCCATGACCGGTCCATTTAAGCTGACTGCTGTTTCTCAGCATGCGGTATTCATAATTACTTTTTGAGGCCAGGCCGATCAAAGGCAGCTTGCGCTGCTGGCCGAAAGGCTCAAAAGAAAACAGCTGCTTCAGACCTTCTTCAGTAATATCGACCGGATCAATCAGAACATAGCCGCTTTCAGCCGGCTGGCTGACCGGCGGCATGGTTTTGACGAATTCTTCAAAGGCCGCCATGTTCGGCTTGGCCAGCGAGAGTCCGCAGGCCAGCTTATGACCGCCGAAGTTTTCAAATTTGGTAAACGGCTGCAGGTTCTGACTCAGATCATAGGTATTGATGCTGCGGCCGCTTCCTTTAATCAGGCCCATGCTTTCAGTCATGATTATCACCGGCCGGCCGATGAGATGACAGATCCGCCCCGCCAGCAGGCCCAGCAGGCCTTCATGAAGATTTTCCTGGTAAAGCAGTACAACAGAGCTGCCGCTTTCAATCCGGTCCAATAAGGCCGGCAGCAGCTGGTTGGTCAGACGCTGCCGCTGGCTGTTGAGCTGTTCAATCTGCACGGCCAGTTGGTATATTTCCGCCGGATCTTCGGCCAGCAGGAAACGGACAATCTGGTTAGGATTGGCAATGTCGGAAAGCCGGCCGGCCGCATTCAGCCGCGGGACTAACCGGAAAGCCACATCACTGCAGCTTAAGGGTGTTTTCAGTTTAAAAGGCTCCGCCAATAGATTGGGATAGCAGCCCTGGTTCAGCAGCCTGATTCCTTCACGGACAATCGCCACATTCTGCTGCTGCAGAGCCACAACATCCCCCAGAGTGGCAATCATGGCCAGTACACGCATCTTATCATCCGCCTGATTCATGTATTCGGCCAGACACAGGGCAACAGCCGCCCCGCAGAAATCATGCTGGCCTTCATTGAGCAGATCAGGATGAATCAGCGCATCGCATTCGACAGGCTCATCATACAGATGATGATCGGTAACAATAACGGTCATCCCCGCCTCTTTAGCCCAGGTCAAAGCCTCCTTGGCCCTGACGCCGTTATCAACGGTAATCAGCAGCCGGTAGCCTTTGTCATAGGCCTGCTTGAGCCGGATCAGATTAAGGCCGTAGCCCTCACTGATCCGGTTGGGAACATAGTAGCCGCATTCCATATCCAATGCTTTAACCAGCCGGTACATTATGGCCGTGGCACTGAGTCCGTCACAGTCATAGTCTCCGAAAATAAACACCTTCTGCTGCTCCCTCCGGCTTTGTTCAATAACGGCGGCCGCCTGAACTAAACAGGGAGCCGGCTTGAATTCCGGGCGGCTTGGCGCATAAAGAAAGGAAGCTATGTCCTGTTCCGTCGCAAAGGCTGCGGCCAATAGCTTGGCCGGCAGCGGCTGCAGCTTATATCGCTGCTCAATCTGCTGATAGCCATCTGTTGGAATCGGACTGTACTTCATAGCTTCCCCATATTTCTATTTTAAGACCCGCTTAATGCCGGCGCTGCCGGATTTCATTAATGCCGTAAACTACCATCTCTTCCGGCTCGTCCGACTTTTTCTTCTTCTTTTTGGGCGAGTGCAGATCATTTTTCGTTCTGTCGAGCCACTGCCGGCTGGCAAATGTCAGTGCTGAAACCACCAGCGCCAGACCCATCAGCATTCCGACAGCCGCATAGCGGATCATGGCAGCACTTCCGATCAGCACCGCCGCAATGAATACCAGCATGACCCCGCCGGCCAACAGCGGCATCATCAGTCTTGCCTTAGCCTGATTATAGCAGGCGGCAATCCTTTCGTCGCTGACTTTCTGACTGCGGATCTGATCATAAGCCTGCATCAGGGCGGAAACGATAATGACGCCAAACATGCCGCCAAAGCCGGCCATGGCACAGACCAGACCAAACCCGGCGCCATTCAGATCAAGACCCAATATACCATACAGCCCGATGGCCAGGATGCTGTTGAGCAGCACCATGGTGGCAACAATGCTGCCGCTGGCGGCATTGCACCGCATAATGGAATAAATCAGGCTGACCAGGGCGGTAGCCGCAATGATGATAAGCAGCCGGTAGAAGTCGGTATTGGCAGCAGTGATGTGGTTGTTGACGATAACAAGAACCACCCCGGCCAATCCGATAACCGTCAGCAGCAGCGGCCAGAAACCCTTGGCATCGCGGCTGGCAAAGTCAACTTTGGAGAAACGGTTTACATAATTGTAGTTTTCACCGGCGGCCACGTCAGCGATGTCTTCTTTTTTGACACCGAAGGCGGCGGAATTATCCAATAGACCGGCCACCAGCAGATCATTGATTGTCCAGGCTGATCCGAAATTGATCAGCAGGGATGACAGCAGCGAGGAAATAATCATTGTAATGCCGTAATAACGGAATGAGGAGGTGCCGACCAGCCAGAGCAGCGCCCCGGCTAAAGTGCCGATAACCGCCGTGTCGATCCAGCGGGCATAGTTGCCCTTGAAACCTTCATCAAATGAATTGACCGGACTGCAGTTGCGTCTGAGGGCTATCTTGATGTCCTGGGACAGCATCAGCTGACCTGTCAGGCTGACAATCATGGCAAACAGAATGATCAGGGCACTGGTGGTATTGAAATTGACACCTAAGGCACTGTTGCAGAAAACAACAAGGATCAGATAGAAAGCGGCATAAACGGCCGAAACCGCACCGATGCTTCTTGTCAGCAGAATAACTGCCAGCAGGACAGCCACTGAACCGATGGCGATATCACGGAAAACCGTGTTATAGGCATTCTCACCCATCTGGGCGGTTAAAACCGAGCAGCTTTCCTCCCGCACCGTGTTGGCCAGTTGGCCGCTGTTTACAACGGCGGCCAGTTTGACGGCCGTATCATAATCCTGGGAAAGAGTCATAACGGCAGTCGTGCCGGAAATGGCGGAGTCAACCTTGTTGGCGCCCAGATAAGCCGGCTGGTCTTTCTTAGACTCAGTCGAATAGCTTTGATCAGAAGTATAGTCAATCCAGACAACCATGGTAGTGTCGTCACTGATTGATAAAACGGTAGTATAAGAGTTAAAGGTCTTGGTATCGCTGATATACAGATAGCCAAGAACATAGTCCCCGCTCTTTTCAATGCCCAGGGCAAAGTCTGAATTCAGCACTGAACCGTCCATGATGGCCGTGTCATCGGCTTTGCGGAAAGTCAGTTCGCCGGTCATGGTCAGATAGCTGCGGATGGAATCAATATCATCGATTCCCGTAACTTCAAAAGTAATTTTGGTATCGGCCACCGTATACTGGCAGTCGGAGGCTCCGAATGCCTTCAGCCGGGCCGCCAGAATGTCGGCGGCAGCTTTTACCTGGGCCGTGCGGGTGTCCGCATCAGCATCGGAAGCAACTTCCACCTGATAGACCAGAGTGCTGCCGTTTCCCAGCTGCAGATCCTTGTTGGTATCAGCCTTCAGATTGCGGCCGAAAAACCAGCAGCCGGTGCACAGCAGCGCTACGATGATAATGGCCCTTACCAGGCGTGATTTTTGGTGTTTCATTTTATTCCCCTTTGTTCTCTGATATTGTCAGGTTAGATATGTCATTATGATTATCAGCGTTTCGCTTAGTCAGATAAGAAACAATCTGCTCAACCGAAAGATTAAAGACATCTTTAGCCACTCCGCTGAGATGGGCCGGCATGCCGTCAGTCCAGCAGGTATTAAGCAGGGTATCGGCTATCTGCTGGTAAGTAAGCGCAGACAGCTTTTCCCTTTTCAAGGCCGATAGTTTGGAATTAATGATAAAGCTGACATCAGCATCGGTAATTCGAGTCATATTTTCACCAGATTTCATTCTTATTGATTATACCTTATTCATAGGGGGGTGTAAATCGGAAAAATGGCATTCAAAGCCGCAAATCCCGCCCCGTTTAATGCTTTTTAGACAGCGGACACCTGCTTTTCACTTTCTTTTCACACAACATAAAAAGGCGTTTTTATCCGCCTCTGTCAATGTTATTAAAAGGAATTAACCATCTGCTTGAACTGCCGGCCCCTTACTTCAAAATTAGGGAACTGGTCCCAACTGGCACAGGCCGGCGACAGCAGCACCACTTCATTAGGCAGCGCATCCCGGTGGGCCTGGCTGACCGCCTGGACCATATCATCAAACAGCTGGACATCCGGATAGATCTCCTTAAACTTTTCACGGGTTGTTCCAAATGCATACATGGCCTTGACGTGGCCCAGATATGGCTTTAATCCGTCAAAGGGCAGTTTTTTGTCATATCCTCCGACCAATAGATGAACCGGGCAGTCAAAGGCCTTTAAGGCGACGATAGTCGCATCAACATTTGTACCCTTGGAATCGTTATAATAGCTGACACCGTTAACCGTGCGGACAAATTCAATCCGGTGCTCAACGCCGGCAAAACTGCGGATAACCTTTTTTATATCCGCCGGGCTGACCTTAAGCAGATAAGCCATCGCCGCCGCCACCATGGCGTTTTGGATGTTATGCCGGCCCGGGATCTGCAGATCCGACAATTCAAACAGCTCGGTATCGTTAAGCCAGACCTTCTGGTTTGCGATATGCAGCGGTACATCCGTTCTGTCCAATGAAAAATCAATGACCTGGGCCGGAATATCCACGGCATAGCGGACAACGTTTTTGTCGTCGACATTTCTTAAGAAATAATCATTTTTATCCTGCCAGTGGTAAACCAGCGTTTTAGCCCGGTAATAGGCATCAGCATCTTTAAACCAGTTAAGATGATCGGGTGTCAGATTCATGATCACGGAAACCCGGGGATGGAAATTCTGGCAGCTGACCAGCTGAAACGCTGATACTTCCACGGCCACCGGCGCCGCCGGATCAGAACAGTTTTCCATAGCCGCGCAGACCGGCAGACCGATATTGCCGCAGCTGACAGCCTGTTTGTTTTCGGCCTGCAGCAGCAGCCCCAGCAGGGTCGTCGTTGTCGTCTTGCCGTTAGTGCCGGTAACAGCTCCGCAGGGATGCTGATCATATTTCTGCAGGGCCAGATCCATTTCCGTGCGGATCGGATATCCCTGCTTAATAAAATAAGCCACAAAATCAGCCGTCAGCGGAATGCCGGGATTTTTGACTATCAGATCATATTTAATTTCTTTCAGACTGTCAGGATGGCCGCCGTCAAACACCGTGATGCCGGCCTTTTCCAAAGTCTTCTTTTCCGCAATCGGCTTGAGATCAGTCATATAGACCTGCCAGCCCTGGCGGCTGAGCCACTGGCTGGCCGCCAGTCCGCTCAAGGCCCCGCCTATTACAAGTGCCTTTTTCATTACATCATCGCTCCCATCACAAAGCCTAAAATGCTGAAGATAGCGCCAATGCCCCAGAACATCCAGACAACATTGGTTTCTTTCATGCCGCCGAGTTCAAAATGATGATGAATCGGGGCCATCCGGAAGAAGCGCTTGCCATGGGTAAGCTTGAAATAGCCGACCTGAATGATTACCGAGACAACTTCAACAACAAAGACAATGCCGATAAAAACCAGGGCCAGCTCCTCTTTGGTAACCATGGCCACGGCCGCTAAAAGGCCGCCTAAGGCCAGCGAGCCGGTATCACCCATAAAGATTTTAGCCGGATGAACGTTATATCTCAGATAGCCCAGCAGCCCGCCGATGACCGCAAACAGCAGAATAGCCACCGAATACTTGCCGATGCGGAAGCAGAAATAAATGAAAGGAGCCAGTGCTTCAATGGTCAGACCGGCACACAGCCCGTCCAGACCGTCTGCCAGATTGACGGCATTGCTTTCACCGGTAAACATTATAATGACGACAACAATATAGAACCATCCCAGATCAAAACTGGTGTTGAAAAAGGGAATGATAATCAGACTGTTGGTGACATTGCGGTAGAGAAGATAAAACACAATGGCCAATATCAGCTGCAGACCGAATTTATAGGAGGGCTTCAGGCCGACATTGTTATGCTTGATGTCAATCAGAAAATCATCCAGAAAGCCGATCAGGCCATAGCCGATATAGGCCATTGCCACTATCCAGAAGTCAATATTGGTAAAAGCCGCCGGCTCAACTATCAGGGTGGCCAGCAGGCTGGAAACAATAAAGAAAATGCCGCCCATATTGGGGGTTCCCTCTTTGACAAGATGACTGGCCGGGCCGTCCTTGCGGATGGCCTGACCGAATTTAAGCTTTTTTAGTAATGGAATGGCGGCCGGAATCATTACCAGAGTTAACCCCAGACTGATGCCGAATGCCAATAGGATTTTAATAAACACCCTGTCCTGCCTCCATTTCGCTAACAAAATGTGACCTGCAAGACGGCCACGTTTTGTATTATATCATAGTAGCCGATAGTTATAAATATGTTATTTAAGGGTAACTTCAATCTGTGAATCGGCACTGAGAACCGTATCCGCGGCAATATTTTGCTCACTGACATAACCATACCCGTTCATGGTAATCGAAATTCCGGTCAATGACCAGAAAGCCGTCACCTCTTTGCGGCTCCAGCCTGTCATATCGGGCATTTTAATATTGTTGTTGGAAGTCAGCACCATCACCCGCTGGCCACTGACAAGCGCTGTGCCGGACTGGGGGTACTGCTTGATAACCGTCGGGCCGTCGCCTAAAGTCAGTAAGGTTATTTCCAAATCAGACAGTTTATTTTTAACATAGGCAACGGTATGATTGGCCAGATTAGGCATGCCATCCGGATACAGCTGCAGGGTATCATATTCCTTAGGGGTATCCTCTGAACTGCTGTCCGACAGGTTCAATACCTTGACGACCGCATTTTCCAGACTGTTGACCTGCTTGGTGAAAAGCAGCTTTAAGGGCTGGTGATCCATATAGGCCATGTAGATGATGACCTGCGGATTATCCGCCGGCATGCCCAGCACAATCGAGTGAACGGTCAGATTGGAGGCATAGGAGCCGTTTTCCGCACATTCGGCGGTTCCGGTCTTGCCGATGACGCGCACTCCGCTGATCTGATACTGCTTGCCGCTGGACGAAAGTCCGGAGTTGACAACGGTATCCATCTTGGCAATCATTTCAGCGCTGGTCTGGGCGCTGATGGGCTGGCCGGCCACTGTGGTCTGACCCTGATAGACAACCTCGTCACTGGCCGGATTGACAATCCGGTCAACAATATAGGGCTTGACCATCGTGCCGCCGTTCATGATAGCCGAATAGGCCTGCAGCAGCTGCAGCATGGTCACCGAGGATGCCTGGCCATAGGTGGTGGCAATCTGGTCAAGGGGATATGTCATGTTCTTTGTTCCGCTGACTTCATTGATCCCGTAGGAATCAACCGGCTTGAAAAAGCCGAAGGAATCAAGATAAGAAGCCAGCGTATCCGCGCTCAGACCATTGATCATAATAGTGGCCACACCGGTATTCAGCGAGCGGGTATAAGCTTCATCTAGGGTAACAGTGCCATAGCTTTTATTCTTGTAGTTGTTGACCTTGCCAATGGCATTCTTGCTGGACGAAAGCCGGACAAACTTGCCATTGGAATAGCCGATATAAAAAGCGGCACTGTTATACTCAGTGTTTTCATAGACCCCTGAATCGATGGCGGCCGCATAAGTAAAAGTCTTCATCGTGCTGCCCGGCTCATAAGCCACCATTGAGCAGTAATCAAGATAGTCATCAATTTTCAGATCGTTCTGGTTGAATGTCGGATATGAACCCCAGCCTAATAGTTTGCCGGTCGAAACTTCCATGACCGCTCCCCAGCAGTGGGAGATATCATCGGTCAGACCCATTGTCTGGCTGAGGGCCTCTTCCAAAGCCTGCTGAACGGTGGTATCAAGGGTCAGATAGACATCATTGCCGTTGACGGCGCCGACATATTCGACCTGCTGGCCGGGCAGAATTATTCCGGTCGCATCCTGATAGTATTTCTGATAGCCGTCCGTACCGGTAAGCTGTTCGTTCAAATAGCTTTCCAGCCCCATCTGGCCGGTCATTACACCACTGTCATTTTTACTGGCATAGCCGATAAGATAAGAGGCAAATGAAGACAGCGGATAGTAGCGGACCGAGCTTTTTTTGAACTCCACTCCCCCGATGTTTAAATTCTCAATAGCCTGCTTAACCGATTCACTCAGTCCCCGGCCATAGTAGCCCAGTTCGGTCTGGTACAGATCCTGCTGCAGATAGCTCAGGATCACATCCGAACTGCAGCCCAGAACATTGGCCAGTCTTTCGGCTACTTCCGGCCGGTCCTGCTGGCTGACATAGGAAGGCGTATCGGCATAGCCGGGCCGTTCTTCCGAAAGATACACGATAATATCATAAGCGGTGCTGTCTTCAGCCAGCACCGTGCCGTTGCGATCCAGTATCTTGCCCCGCTGGGCCGAGATGACTTCTGATTTCAGCGACATGCCGGTATATGACGAAAAAGCCGTGCCGCTTAAAAAATGAATTCCTTTGACATCAATGAGAAAAACATTGATGACCAGCAGAATCCCAAAAATCGCTACACAGGTAGCGATTACGAATATGCGGAAGTTAGTTTTCTTGGCCATAGCAGTCCTCAATTGGTGATATTTACGACATTGGCGGTATCATTAGCCAGATCACTGCCGGCAATGGTGCTGACGCGGTCATAGGCACTGAGCTGCTGCAGCTGCATAGAGGCAGTTTCATTGGCAGCCTGGACCTTGGCTATTTCATTATAATAGTTTTGCCGCTGCAGATTAAGAGAAACATTGACGGACTTGAGAACTATGCTGGAAAGAAGATACAGCGCAAATGTGAACGTGAAAATAACACCGACAAGGCCGACCGGGCGGATTCTCTTTCTAACTCTTTTAATTTTGGCCATTTTCGATTCTCCTTTCAATGACCCGCAGTCTGGCACTATGGCTCCGATGATTGACACTCAGCTCTTGCGCTGAAGCGGTAAGCGGTTTTGAGGTAACAAGAATATAATCAGGCTGGGGAATATCTTTTTCCCGCAGCGGAATTTTCGGATCGATATACGGCGGTTTTGACGCCTGGCGGAACGCATTTTTAACCATGCTGTCTTCCAAAGACTGAAAACTGATAACAGCCATCCGGCCGCCCGGATTAAGCAGAGCCAATCCGTCGTGCAGTACTTTCTGCAGGTTGCCCATTTCATCATTTACGGCAATGCGCAGCGCCTGAAATACCTGTTTGGCCGGGTGACCCTTGCGGGACAATACCTTAGCCGGCAGCGCCGACTTTATTACTGCCACCAGCTGACCGGTCGTATCAATGCTTCCGCTGACCCGTTCTTTTTCAATCTGACGGGCAATAGGCAGCGCAAACGGCTCCTGACCGTACTGGCGGAAGATGCCGGTAAGTTCTTCTTTGGACCAGTGGTTGACAATCTGCCAGGCATCCAATGTCTGATCGGTATCCATCCGCATATCCAGCCGGCTGTCTGTCCGGTAGGAAAAGCCGCGCCGGGGATCATCAAACTGCGGCGATGACACTCCCAGATCAAGCAGCAGGCCGTCAATGCCGCTGACATTAAAGCCGGCTAAAGTTTCCCTGATATCCGCAAAATTGCAATGGCATAAGGTAAAACGGTCATTTATCGCGGCCAGCTGCGGCTCTGATTCAGCCAGAGCGCTGGCATCAAGATCGAAACTGTACAGATGGCCGGTGGTAAGACGGGAAAGAATAGCCTTGCTGTGGCCGCCCCTGCCCAATGTGCCGTCGACATATATGCCATCCGGCTTTATCTGCAGAAAAGCCACCGCTTCATTCAGCATGACACTGGTATGTTCCATGTCACTGCAGCTTTTCGGCAATCTGGCTGATGTTTTCATCAGTCAGCTGCTGGTTGTAGGCATCCCAGTTGGCTTTGGACCACAATTCAGCATGATCAAGCATGCCGGTGAACACACATTCCTTGCTCAGTCCGGCCGCAGCAATCAGCGGCTGCGGGATCAGAATACGGCCCTGGCTGTCAAATTCAGCCTCATTGGCCGAAGCCACCACCGAGCGGATATACTGCC
>CAYTET010000053.1:8159-13846 GCA_964436975.1 uncultured Erysipelotrichaceae bacterium | reverse complement strand
TATCAACACTGCCTTTACCGACCAGCAGATCAACCGCCTGGCCGGATAAAACCGGGATGTACAGACTGGCGGCGACATTTACCACTGTCAGCGTCAGCCCGGCCGCAAGCCACAGGCCGTAAGGTTTTAGAAGCTGCAGAATGCGGCGGATAATTTCTTTGTTGGTCATGCGGCGGCCTCCTGGTAAGAAAGCTGGGATAAGCAGATTTCCTGGTAAACCTGGCAGTTCAGCCAGAGCTGGCTGTGTGTGCCGGCGCCAACCAGACAGCCCTTGTCAATGACAAGGATCAGATCGGCCTGCCTGATGGTATTGACCCGCTGGGAAATCAGCAGCAGGGTATTGGCTGCATACTGCCGGGCCAAAGCCTGCCGCAGGGCGGCATCGGTCGCAAAATCAAGGGCCGAACTGGCATCATCAAGGATAGTGATCGAAGCATTGCGGACCAAAGTCCGGGCAATGGCCAGCCGCTGCTTCTGGCCGCCGGAAAAATTGCGGCCGCCCTGTTCAACCGGGGCATCCAGCCCGTTTTTAGCGGTGATTATGGAATCCGCCTGGGCCGTCTGCAGGGCTTTATGCAGTTCGCTTTCTGAAGCATCAGACTTGCCCCACAAAAGATTTGATCGGACCGTGCCGGCAAACAGCCGCGGATTCTGACTGACAATGCTGACGGTCTGGCGCAGACTGTTGACATCATATTCTCGTATATCGTGACCGCCGATAAGAATCCGGCCGCTGTCCGCATCATAAAAGCGCAGCAGCAGGGCCGCAATTGTTGATTTGCCGCAGCCGGTTCCGCCGATTATGCCGACGGTCTGACCGGATTTGATTTTGAAACTAATATTCTTCAGCGCCGGCTTGGATGCCGAAGGGTAGGTGAAGGTGACCTTTTTAAACTCAATGTTGGCCTCAGCCTTAACGGCATTAAGAGGGCCCTGGGACTGAGCAACCGGAACGGCGAAGATTTCATCAACCCGCCGGCCGCAGGCTACCGCCTTGGCCAGCAGAATAATCAAATTGGCCAGTTTGACAAGCTCGACCAAAATCTGGGAGATGTAATTAACCAGAGCGACAATCTGGCCCTGGGTCAAAGCACCGCTGCTGACTGCCAGACCGCCCTGCTGCAGAACGGCAATCAAACCAAGATTGACAAATACATAGGTCAGCGGGTTCATCAGACCGGCCAGCCGGCCGGTTGAGATTTGGCTTTTGGCCAGATCAGTGCTGGCTGACTCAAAGACCTGCTGCTGGTCAGTCTGCTTACAGAAGGCCCGGATGACGCGGACCCCGCTCAGGTTCTGGGCGACAATGGTCGTCAGACGGTCCAGCTTCTGCTGGATGGTTTTATAGCGGCCCACGGTATTGGACATGATCAGAACGACAATGACGGCTAAGACTGCAATGACAGCCAGAAAAAGCCGGCCCATGGCCGGGCTGATCAGCCAGGCCATGATAAGGGCTCCGAAAACAATCATAGGTGAACGCAGCACCAGCCGGAAGAACATATTGACCCCGTTCTGCATCTGGGCGGTATCATTGGTCAGTCTTGTCAGCAGGGTGGCTGAACCATAGCGGTCCGTATCCTCTTTTGACATGGCCATGATATGGGCAAACAGATCATCGCGCAGGGCAGTGGCAAAGCCGCTGGCGGCCTGGGCAGAAAAATACTGGGCGGTAATGGCACAGACCAGACCGACAGCTCCCATCCCGACTAAGAGCAGACCGCGGCTGATAATATAGTTTTTATCACTGCCGGCGATGCCGATATCGATAATGCTGGTCATTACCAGCGGTACCAGCAGTTCAAAAACAGCTTCCAGCAGTTTGAACAGCGGAGCCAGAACAGCCTGTTTCTTATAGTTTTTGAGATATTTAATAATTGATTTCATCGGCCGGTCCCGCTTTCTCACTTATTATAGACGCAAATAAATATATTAAAAATACATATTTATGCCATAATATATACACAAATTAAATAACGGAGTCGATTATGAAACTTAAACAGCTGGAATACTTTATTGCCATTGCCGAACAGGGTCAGATTACCGCGGCAGCCCGCAAACTGCATATCGCCCAGCCGCCGCTGACTTATGAGCTTAAAACGCTGGAAGAGGAACTGGGCGTTAAGCTGGTTAACCGCAATGCCCGCGGGGTTGAACTGACTGATGCCGGAAAGCTTTTCTATCAGCGGGCCGGCCAGATCATGGCCCTTGTCAAAATGACCGGCCAGGAGATTGGCAACTACAGCAGCGGCCTGGCCGGAACGATCTCTTTGGGGCTGATCTCTTCCTGCGGCGGCCAGATTCCCAATCGGGCTATGGCCAGACTGGTCAGCTATTATCCGCAGGTCAGCTTCGATATTCATGAAGGCAATACATTCCAGCTGCTGGCCATGCTGCAGGACGGTATTATTGATGTCGGGATAATCCGGACACCTTTTACCGCGCCCACCCTGCAGTGCCGCTACGGACCCTGGGAGAAAATGGCCGCGGTAATGCCGGCGGATATGGTCTGCGGCAACGCTGACGGCACGGTTTCCCTTAAGCAGCTGGCCGGAAAGCCGCTGATCATCTACCGGCGCTTTGAAAAGGTTATGGCCGACCTCTTTGAGAAAGAGCATCTTGATATGCGGATTGCCTGTCTGAACGATGATGCCCGTACGACCTGTAATTGGGCGGTCAAGGGCTTTGGCATCGGCATTCTGCCGGAAACAATCCTTGATACCATGGTAACCGATGGCCTGTGCCGCAAGACAATCAGCTGTGATGACCTGAAAACCCGGCTGGCGGTGGTCTGGCGGCCGGACCGCTATCAGTCAGCTCTGACGGCCATGTTTATCAGTATGTTTGCCGAAAAGGATACTGAAACGGCGGCGGGGACTGACCGCAGTGAAAAATAAGTCCTATTTAAGGTATAATAAGTAACAGGGAGGATATTTTATGAAACCACAGAACAAAGTAAATGTTGCCGGAATTATCGTCGGGGTAATAGTAGGCATCTATTTTCTAAATATTATCGTCATACTGCTATCAAACAGCTATTACTTCCATAACAGCCCTGCCGTTGTCTTTCTGATATTTATGCTGCTGTTTGCGATGGCTGTTGTTATCGCGGTGGTTAAGAATGCCAAAAAGAGAAAAGCCAATTCACCCAGAGTTCCGCTGAATGCGGTTGATGAAAAGCCTGTTGACCAGCACGATATCTGGAATTATGGCGGTCAGCACCATGTCGTCTGCAATCCCGAACTGTGTGAAGATGAGACGGAAGGCAAGGTAAAAGCCTGGCTGATTGTGATTCTCTGTGCCATTGTCATTATTATAGTTTTGCTGCTGGCCCGGAAGACCGGGACGACAATTTAAGGCCGGTCCGCTAGAATACCATGGAAGCAAAAGAATTACTGGAAGTTATGCATCTGGCCGAGCGGCTTAAAGACACACCCCGCCACTGCTACACTTCAAAAAACCGGCGGGAGTCGGTAGGGGAACACAGCTGGCGGCTGGCGCTATTGGCCATGCTGGTTGCGGATGAGTTTCCTGACGCCGATATGGATAAAGTAATCAGAATGTGTCTGATTCATGATCTGGGTGAGATGTTTACCGGCGACATTCCGGTTTTTAACAAGACGGCCGCTGATGAAGCCAAAGAAGAAAAACTGCTGGCTGAATGGGTTGCAACCCTGCCGGCGCCCTTTAATGAACAGTGGGCTGTCCTTTATGAGGAAATGGCAGACCAGCAGACAGTTGAAGCCCGAATTTATAAAGCCCTGGACGGCCTGGAGGCCATTATTCAGCATAATGAAGCAGATATTTCAACCTGGGCGGATAATGAATACAAACTTAATATGACTTATGCCGACAACAAGGTGGCCTTTTCACCGTATCTGAGTCGGCTGCGCCAGGCGGTCCGTCAGGAAACGGAAGCTAAAATTGCCGAGTCCGGCTATGATATGACCAGACTGGCTGATTGATTGGCGGCAGCGGAAAGGAAAAGCCGATGGCAGCAATTACGGCAGTAACCGATCGACTGATACTGCGCAGCTTCAGAAGCAATGACAGCGGCGCTCTTTTTGAGTATCTGTCGGATCCCGAAACGGTGGCCTTTGAGCCGTACAAGCCGCTGCAGCCGGCTGATTTGCCGGCTGAACTGGACCGCCGGATCGGTGACGGCCGGATGATTGCGGCTGAGCTGATCAAAGAGCACAAGGTAATTGGCAACATCTGGTTTGACGGGCTGGGCCGGCCCCAGGCCGAACTGGGCTTTATCTTCAACCGCCATTACTGGCATCTTGGCCTGGCCAAGGAAGCCTGCATGGAAGTACTGGTCAAAGCCTTTGGCAGCGGCACGGAAACGGTAACAGCCTGCTGCGATGTCTTAAATACGAACAGCTGGCACCTTTTGGAGAGCATGAATTTTACGCGGACCGAACATCTGGTCAAGAACTCTTATTTCTGGTGTGATGCCGCCGGCAATCCCCTGTGGAAAGACACCTATGTCTATAAGCTGAACTGTCATACTGACCGGAGGTGAAGCCATGGAATACATGAATCTGTTAATCAAACCGGTGTCCAGCCAGTGCCAGCTGCAGTGCGGCTACTGTTTTTACCGCAATGAAGCGGCCAACCGGCAGACGGCTGACATGGGCCGGATGAGTATTGACACGGCTAAGACCGTAATTACAAAGCTGTTAAACCATTATAAGGATGATGTGACCCTTTCCCTGATGTTTCAGGGCGGCGAGCCGACATTGGCCGGTCTGGACTGGTATCAGCAGTTTACCGCAATAGTTGAAACCTTACGCAGCCGCAATCACCATATCAATTACGGCCTGCAGACCAATGGTCTGGTCCTGAACGCTGACTGGGCCGCTTTTTTCCGGAAGCATGACTTTCTGGTGGGCGTTTCCCTGGACGGCTTTGCGGCCAATCATGATCAGGTCCGCACCAACCAAAGCGGGACGGCTACTTTTGAAACCGTCTGTACCAATATCCGAATGCTGATGGAAAGCGGCGTTAAGACCAATGTGCTGACGGTAGTAACCAGCCGGCTGGCCGGTCAGGCCCGTCAGCTTTATGACTTCTACCGGCAGATGGGCTATAACTGGATTCAGCTGATCCCGTGTCTGAAGCCGCTGGAGGCCGGACCGCAGGATGAAAGCGAATACGCTCTTGCTCCGGACCAGTTTGCCGACTTCTATAAGGCTTTCTTTGATGAGTGGTATCAGGAATACAGTTCGGGCTATTACCGTTCAATCGGCCTGTTCGATGATCTGGCCGCCATGTTTGCCGGCCGGCCGCCTCTGCAGTGCGGCATGCTGGGCGAATGCAGCCGGCAGTTTGTCGTCGAGGCTGACGGATCGGTTTATCCGTGTGACTTTTATGTTCTGGACCAGTGGCGGCTGGGTAATTTACAGACAATGTCCTTTGACCAGCTGCAGGCCAGTCCGGCTGCGGCGGCTTTCATCAGCCGGCCGCATCAGCGGTGTGCCGAATGTGCCAACTGCCGGTTTATCAATATCTGCCATGGCAACTGCCGCCGGCTCAGCGGCTGCTATTATAATGAAAACTACTGCGGCTATCAGCAGCTGCTGACTTATATCGAGCCTAAAATAAGGGAAATAATTAACATAAAGTAATAAAAAAGACGCCGCGGCGTCTTTTAAACTGCTTTATTTGTAGGCGGTCACAGCCTG
>CAYTET010000053.1:0-8149 GCA_964436975.1 uncultured Erysipelotrichaceae bacterium | reverse complement strand
CATATTCCAGAATCCCGGCAGGTCTAAAGCTATGCCGACAGTGCTGTTGGGCTGATGGCCCATTTTGTGCAGGGTGTCACAGACGGAACGGCCGTAGCTGGGGCCATGGGCTATATCTATTTCGGTATACATGTCATCCATGGTAAATAAAGACGGGTCAATCAGATAGGCAACGCAGGTTACATCATGAACGGGGCCGGCTTCTAGACCGTTGTACTTTTTCTGGGTCTGCAGGGTAAAATTCATGATATCCCCAAACAGCTGTCCCGCCTTATTGCCGATTTTCTGCATGCGCTCAATAATGTCCGGGGTGCAGATTGTCTGGTTGGTCAGATCAAGTCCCATCATGGTAATCCTGACACCGCTGGTAAAGACAACCGCCGCGGCTTCCGGATCGGCGTAGAAATTGAATTCGGCCGCCGGGGTGATATTGCCCAGGCCATAGGCTCCGCCCATCAGAACAATCTGCTTTATCTTTGGCAGGATCGCCGGCTGCATCCGCATGGCTGCCGCAATATTGGTCAGCGGCCCGGTCGGAACCAGGGTTATGCTGCCATCGCTGTCAAGCAGGGTGTCAATGATGTAATTAACGGCATTTAAGCTTTCCGCCTTTCTGGTTAAAGGGGCAAAAACCGGACCGTCCAGACCGCTGATGCCGTGGATATCAGCCGCCACGACCTGTTTTCTTATTAGGGGCAGGGCCATGCCGGCATAGACCGGAACATCAAGATTGAGATACTGGCAGACATTTAATGCATTGACCGTTGTTTTGTTAAGGGTCTGGTTGCCGGCAACCGTTGTGATAGCCAACAGATCGATAGCCGGATGGGCACCGGCCAGCATGATGGCTATGGCATCATCATGACCGGGGTCGCAGTCAAGAATAATCTTCTGTTTTTCCATAATCGCTCTTCTTTCTGCCGCCAGGCGGCTTAATACTCTATAATTGTAACCAGGACAGGACAAAGGCAATAGGATAAATATCCTATTCGGGTCACAATGATATGAAACTTGTTAATGACAGCCGGCTGCTGAACAATTATAAGAAGCGCTGTGATTTTGACGGGATGTTTCAGCATCCGGAACTGATTCAGGCCGCGCTTTACTATGCTGATCCCTATCAGCCGCTGCTGGCTGAAAATGAAACCGGCGGTCAGATGCTGTATTATCTGGCCGCCGGCTGGGCCAAGCTGTATCTGACGCTGGCGGATGGCACCGTTGATGTTCTGGACTTCTTTCAGGCCCCCCATTTTATCGGGGAGATGGAATTTCTGGACATCCGTTCCTCCACCCTGGGCGTTTTGGCCCTGAGCCCGTGCTATCTGATCGGCTTTTCCTATGCCCAATGCCGTAACCTGCTGCTGGCTGACTGTGTTTTTCTTAATAAGCTCGCTTTAGCCATGGGGCAGAAAGAAAGAAGGCGGGCCCAGACCAAAATCCGCAACCAGTCTTTTTCACTGGCCAGCCGGCTGGCGGCCTTTCTGTTAGAAAGCAGCGGTCAGCACTGTCATTTTCATAATACCGATATCGCTGCTTATTTAGGGGTCAGCTACCGTCATCTGACGCTGCTGCTGGCTAATTTTACGGCCAGCGGATACATCCGCAAGCAGGGCCGGGATTACCTCATTGAAAACCGCCCCGCCCTGGAGAAGCTGACTGAAGAAATTGCCCAAACTGACTGAAGCCGACCCGCCAGATTTTCACTGCTCTTTTCTGAAAGCCTGTTTTCAGGTATACTTATTTCAGGAGCAGCTGCGCATTTTCAGCCATGGCCGGTTTTAAAAGATCGGGCAGCCGCTTATGGGAAGGGCAAAAAACTATGACTTTTGAAAACAAAAGAATTTGGAAGAATGCGCTGATTCTGAGCGGATGCTGCTGGCTGGGCTTTACTTTATTCATGCTGGTCATCGCTCTGTTGGCTGAAGAAGGCCTGGAATTTGTCGGCATCAGCAGTATGGTTTGCCTGCTTATCGTGGTCGGCGGAATGTCGTTGGGCATTGCCATCGGCCTGGCTATTGCGAATAAGCGCTATAAAAAAGACAGTGAAGGAATGATGTATCAGCTGGATGATGAAATTGAGGGCAAACAGCCGATAGCGGGCAGCCGTAATTTTTTCTCGACGCCGCACTGGCTTGTCTATGAGCCTTTTCTTTCTTATTCGGCTATTATCAGTTCAACGGTTACCGATGTTCAGGTCAGCCCGTACAGTTCGACTCTGTCATCTCTTGTAATTCAGGCCGGCGGCCAAAAGAAGACTTACGCTGTGGCCAGCAATCAGGCCAGTGCCATTAAAAACGGCATTATGCAGTGGCTGAATCCGAATGGCGTCATGGATGATCAGTTCAGCGCTGACCAGCAGCAGCAGGAAAGCCGCCGTCAGCAGGTTGAACAGGCCGGCGGCTATTCCGGCAAGCAGTGGGTTAACCTGGCGGTCATTACCATAGTTGCTGGGTTGGTCTGTTTTGGTCTTTACTATTTCATTTCGCTGGCCCGCGGGCGCAACGTTACGCAGACTGCTTTAGAACAGCAGGTGGATAAGACGATTCAGCAGATGGAAACAGCGACTGATTATAAAACATATAAAAAGGCCCTGAGCCTGGTTGAAAGAGATAATTATGATGAAGTCAGTCTGTCAACCGGCAGCATCTACGGCCAAAACAAACTAAGCTTTATTCTGTTTAATGACTCGGACTATTTCTTTAACGGTCAGATTGATGTTCTGGCTAACGACTCGGTGGTCGGCAGCGACCTGTATTTTCTGATGGTGCCGCCTCATTCCTACCGCGAGGTTGTGGCTACTGTTTCAGAAGAGCCGGATCAGTGGCAGGTGGTTGAATATAATTGGTATGATTTTGATTATAACAAGCCTGAATTTGAATATGTATCATACCAGAGTTATGACGACAGTTATGAGTATTATGAAATGTTTGCGGCCTCTCTGGCTGACAACACGCTTGATAACATCAAAAGCATTGCCCAGCGCTACTATGCCATCTCGATGATGAGTGATGAAGATATCGATGTCTATATGATCGATTCCGACAGCAACGATTTAATTGAGTATGACACCTATTATGAATATGATCTGGCAGCCGTCTCCTATAAGGGGGATATTGATACTGCCGGGAAAATGATTACAATATATTCGATGGCTGACGGTCAGCTGACCGTTGCAGAAACCATCGCTATGAACTGAAAGGAGTCTATTGAACTATGAGTGAAATGAATGAATTCGGCTATCAGCAGCCTGACCAGGCTCGGCCGGCCGTTGATTACAGCCAGTATCTGAAGCGCACCTTTGTCCAGATGGCTGCCGGCCTGGGCATTACGGCGGTAGTGGCATGGCTGTGCTATTATTCTTTAATCAGCGGGGGCATTGTTTATAAGGCAATCGTGGCTGTGCCCTATATCAGCCTGTTTCTGCTGGCCGCTGAACTGATTGTAGCTATCGTGTTTTCAGCCCGTCTGATGAAGATGAAGGCTTCCACGGTAACGATTCTGTTTTATGTCTATGCTTTTCTGACCGGTATTTCCTTTTCCGTGCTGCCCTTGGCCTATGGCATTGACAACATGTTTATTGCCTTTGGCTTTGCGGCCGGGCTGTTTGCCTGCATGGCGGTTATCGGCTACACGACAAAAATGGATCTGACTTCATTAAGACCCTTGCTGTATGCCGGCTTATTTGTCCTGATTGCCGCCACAGTTGTCGGCATCTTCATTAATCTGGCCATGCTGGATATGATTATCTGCTATGTCGGAATCATTATCTTCATGGGACTGACGGCCTTCGACATGCAGAAGATGAAGCAGATGTATATTGATTTTGCGGCTGATGGTGGAACTACCAATAAAATTAGCACTTTCTGCGCTATGCAGCTGTATCTGGACTTTATCAATATGTTCCTGTACATATTACGGCTGTTAGGAAGTCGCAATAAAAACTAAGCAAATCAAGAAAAATCTGCCGGATTGATGCGGCAGATTTTTTATGACAGCAGGCCGCATTGTATCAATTGGGCCTTGATTTCATTTTCATCAATCGTACAGCCGGTCTGACCCAGTTTGATGGCAGGCTTAGTCTTGCCGTGGAAGTCAGATCCGCAGGTGATCAGCAGATTGTACTGACGGGCTTTGGCCAGAAAGTAGGAGCAGGTCTGGGGAGTATGGTAACTGCTGAATACTTCGACCCCCTGCAGTCCTGCCTTTACCATACTGTCAAAGATGCCAAAATCAGCTTTCAGATTATTGCCGGGGTGGGCCAGGACACTGACGCCGCCGGCTTTTTTAATGGCGGCAGTTATTTCTTCCAGAGGCCGCAGGACAAGGGCAGTTTCGCAGGGTTTGCCGGCACTGTAATAATCCCAGAAAAAGTTGACGTAGGGATTGTCGCTGCGGCTGCCGCCGCTGCGGTAGGGGGCCAGCAGTTTGTTAGCGGTGTAGCGGGGATCATTCAGCAGCACTTCCGCAAACATTTCGCCGGTATAAACCCCGTTCTTAGAAAGACTGTCAAGTTGGGATCGGTCAACTTCAAAGCCGAGCTTTTCCGTCAGTTTTATTTTTGTTTCACTGTTGGCCAGTTCCTGCTGGTTTATCTGTCGGCCGATCTGTTCAAAGACGGGGTCATCTTCATCAATGCCGTAGCCCAAAACATGCAGCCCGAGGTTCTGATACTGGCAGTCTATCTCCACGCCGCTGATAAAGGTCATGCCGGCTTTCTGGGCCGCCGTCCGGGCAGCCTTGACACCTTTTACCGTGTCATGATCGGCAATGGCGATTATTTCAACGCCGCTGCGGCCGGCCATGGCCATCAGTTCTTCCGGACTGTACTGGCCGTCATCGCTGTAAAGGGTATGCATGTGCAGATCAATAAAACTGTTGTTCATATTATGTTTCCTTTCCCGTTTTTTCAGCAGACAGCTGACAGAGGATTGTATCGGCAATTAACTGACTTAATTGTATCACACAGTCAAAGGGGGCGAAACATTATGTCCAGCAGGATCCGAATAAGTGAATAAATGATAAACCCTACAGACAGGATTGGAAGGGAAAAGAATAATCGAACGCAGCGATGTTGAGCAATGAAACGTTTTCCCTGTGAAAGTCACGGAAAAAAAGGCTTTGTTGATCATCTTCTTATTGAAACAAGGAAGAACAGTTTTGGAAGACCAGCTTATCACAACACCACCGTTGCCATTTACAACAGTGCACATACTATGGGAAATAGTTGGGCATATAATGGTTGAAGTATTACAAAGGGGCGATTATCATGAAGCGGTTTTGGTCATTGGTATTAGCAGCGTGTTTGGTATTGACTATGGCAGCCGGTTGCCGCCGGCTGGCCAGAAGAATTGCGGTAGCCTTTGTCATAACTAATGAAACAGGTGTGGATTTCAAGTGGCTGCACCTGTACCCTTCAGGAAAGCCTGATTATACTGAAGGGTATGTCATAACGGAACCTATTCTGTCAGAAACGCTGGCCGCTGGAGCAACAGCCCGGGTGGTTTTTACAGTAAATGATGTAGATTCCTACGATATTATGGGAGAACCGGCTGATGGTTCAGCCAATATAACTTTCACCAATCTGGACTTGAAGTATAACAATACGGTTGTTTTAAAGAAAGATGGCCAGACTGATGTTTCAAATGATGTCACGGCATTTTTCAGCGATCCTGAAATTTACGCTGCCTCTATCGATTCCTATAACTTTGCCGTACCAAAGACTGATGAAGCTAAAACAGCACGGCTGGCCCTTATGTTTATGAATAAGACCGGCAAAGACATCACGGAAATGTATGTTTATCCTTCCGGATACACCAACAAAAAGGGTGACAGCCTTATCAGTGAAGAATGGAAGAACAATACCAGTGATGATATGGCTTTATGGCTGACCTTTGATAGACCGGATGCCATCCGCTATGACATCGCAATAAAACTTGCCAATGGTGATGAGCTTAAATACCGGCGGATAGATCTGAAGAATGCCAATTCAATAACCTTCGATGGCCATTACGGCCAGCTGATAATTAAGTATGATGACACCATCGGCACTGATGGCAGTAAAGGGCCTTCTTCAAAGTAAGATTTGTCAGATTTTAGCTTATGCAGAAATAGCGGATGACTTTTTCCAATCAAAACGTGGTGAAGGAAATCGGCAGCATATTTATTCTGAATAAAACATACTGAAGCGGCCTGATCAAATTGATTTTGTCCGCTTTTTCTGTTTGCTGACTCTTTCTACTGCTATTTACAACATAAATATATTCGTTTACAACAACCGTCATTTATTTTTGGCGAGGATTGATAAAATGAAAATCAATTAATAGCCTAAATATTTAGTTGGTCTTCTCCAGTGCCTTCGCTGCAAAGCAGCGTTTGATATGAATTAAAAACAATGAATTGGAAAAGCGATACAAAAAGAAACTGTACTGTTCAGATTTTAAGACGGCAATTGAAAGCAAAAAAGAATCAGGAGGATAAGATAGTGAGCAATCAAACCATTGACAAAGGATTCAGCCTAAAATATGTTCTGGCAATACTTGTGTGCGCGATTATAATACTGGGGCTGCTTCCTGTAAAAATATCGGCGGCTGGCGTTCTCATCTACAACCCGTGAGAAGGAACCGGCAGTGAAATTTCCAGCAGTAAGGTATCAAGTGCCGGTGTGCTCAGCTGGGAGATGGTAAGTTTCCTTGGAGATAATTGGTCGGCCCCTGACGGAACAACCTTTACGGGCTGGCTGGGCTCTGACGGCCAAATATACCAGCCGAATGACACTATCCAGCTTTCCGGAGATGTGACACTGACGGCCCAGTACAAGACAGACGGAGCTGTCACGCCCGAACCCGCTGCTGTCGAGGTGACTGTCGTCGGCAGCAAGACGCTCTCCGGTGGCGGCAAGACGACGGCCGACATTACGGCCAGTCAGTTTGGCTTCACTGTGAAAAGAACCGACAATGAAACGGGCACCGTTACCGGTTTGCCTGCCGGTACTATCTATGCAGCAGCCGGAACCGGCGCATTGGATTTTGGTAAATGGAGTTTCTCCAACGCCGGCATCTACACCTTTACGGTTTCCGAAAATGACGTAGGTGCAGGCTACACCAAGGCGGCGGATGTATTCATGACCATCACCGTCACGCTGAATGACCAGACCAAGCAGCTGGAAACAACGACTTCTTACAAGACAGATGCCGGAGCGGACACTGCCTTAACATTTGCCAATACCCTCATGCCTCCAGTACAGATTGCCAGAAAAGTGCTGATGGGCAAGACACTGGAAGCTATGGAATTTACCTTTGATGTGACGCCGCTGTATCAGATAAGTTCAACAGGGGCTGGTGTCGCCTACAAAGTGGGCATTTACGAACCCTTTTCGCTGCAGAATGCGGCCGACGGTAGCATCAGTCTGCCGGCGGACATCTTTCAGAAATTGTATGATATGAAAGCAGCGACCGGTGAGCAGTATTATTACAACGGCTCGACCACACCAGATTCTGTTTACAATGGGACATACCGCTTCCTGATCACAGAAAAACAAGAGGGCAGAGAAGGCTATACCTACAGCACAGCTTCTTATGTTGCTGAGGTTACATTTATAAGTAACAGTTCAACTCCAGTGATGATTATCGCCATGGATCCGCACTTTGACTCCGAAAGCGGTACCTACCGGCCCAGCGCTGCGACCGACTTGCTGTGGGCTGAGTACGATGCCGGTTATAGTTGGCTTTTGCAAGACGGCCATGGACAGCTCTATAACGGCGCCCAGACAGGCTATGCACTGTTTGAGAATACATATAATACGACGACAAGTCCATCCAATCCATCGGCACATCCTAATACCGGAGATAACAGCAGTATGCTCTTTTGGATAATGCTGATGCCTTTGTCTGGCTTGGGATTTGGCGGAATCAGAATGGCCGGACGGAAAAAGAGTAAACACAAACAATAAGGCGGTTTTACAGAGAAAACAAAAAGCCAATTGCTCTAAAGTCCTTATTTTATTGGGCTTTTTGGAACTTTTGGCTTTTTTGCTGAAAATCTGGAGAAGCGCACGAGTTTGATACAAAATGCACCCGGTGGCCTTGTTCCCGTTTATTCCGTGTGCTTTGTGCACACCCCTGAAAACTCGATTTAGCTTTCCTTCGGAATC
>CAYTET010000052.1:0-14142 GCA_964436975.1 uncultured Erysipelotrichaceae bacterium | reverse complement strand
CAGCACCACCGTGCGGATGACCCGCCACTTTCCGGCCCCCAGGGCAAAAGCGCCCTGGCGGTAGCTGTCCGGAACGGTCTTTAAGCTTTCCTGGGTGGTCCGCATCACCGTGGGCAGATTCATGATGACTAGCGTCAGGGCTCCGGCCAACAGGGATTTGCGCAGTCCCATAAACTGGACAAAAAACAGCATTCCCACCAGACCGTAGATGATCGAAGGAATCCCGGCCAGGGTTTCCGAGGCATATTCAATCAGCTTGACCAGCCGGGGATTGGAAGCATATTCGTTAAGATAAACAGCCGCCCCCACGCTTAAGGGCAGGATGAACAGCAGGGCGGCGGCGATGATGTAAAGAGTATTAAGAATGTCGGGCAGAATGCCGATGGTGTCATTCAGATAGCTGGGCGAACTGGAAAGCAGCTGCCAGCTGATATGGGGCAGGCCTTTAGACAGCACATAGCCGACCATAAACAGCACCAGCGCCACCGTCAGAGCGGTCGCGGCATACATCAGTATCTTCATCATCCGGTTGTAGAAGAGCCGTTTAGTCATGACTGCTGCCCCGTTTCAAAAAAAAGTTCAAGGTGGCATTGATCAGCATGATAAACAGATAAAGCACCAGGGCAATGGAGAACAGGGCCTGCCGCTGCAGACCGGAAGAGTAAGACATCTCGCTGGCTACGGCACTGGTCAGAAAGCGGACGCTCTGAAACAGCGAGGGCATGTTGGCCACATTGCCGCAGACCATCATGACGGCCATCGCTTCGCCGATGGCCCGGCCGACCCCCAGCACCACGGCGGCTGCGATGCCGCTTTTAGCTGCCGGCACCGAAACCCTGAAATAGGTTTCAGTGGCTGTGGCGCCCAGGGCCAGGGAGGCATCTTCATACTCAGACGGCACCGCTGCCAGGGCGGTCAGACAGACCTTGATGATGCTGGGCAGGATCATGACGGTCAGAACAATAATGGCCGCCAGCAGGCTGGCCCCGTCGGAAACCTTAAACAGACTGCGGATGGCCGGAACCAGCACCAGCATTCCCACCAGACCGTATACCACCGAAGGAATGCCGGCCAAAAGGCCGATCGCCTCAGCCAGCAGCTGTCTGACTCTGACCGGAGCCACCTTGGCCAGATAAACAGAGGTCATAAAGGCAATCGGCACCCCGATTAATACGGCGCCGGCGGTGCCGTAGACAGAAGTCAGAATAAAAGGCAGAATGCCAAAACTGGGCGGGGTGGCCGTCGAGGCCCAGGTTGAACCAAAAAGAAAATTAAAAAGACCGATCTGCCGGATGGCCGGAAGCCCGGAGATAACCAGATAGGCGGTTACCAGAACAACACAGCCCACGCTGACTAATCCGCAGACCAGAAACAGACCGTAAAAGAAGTTTTCAAGCAGCTTCTTATGATTTAGAGCCTTACCCACGTTACAATATTCCTTTCCCGCTGCTAAACAGCAACAGGGAAGAAGGAATTTCTCCCTTCTTCCCATCCCATAAATATATCCAGCCAGCAAGCAGACAATTAATGGGCCGCTACGGCACCGGCAGCAGCGATGATGCTGGCTGCTTGCGCCGAAGTGGCATAATCAAAGAATAACTGGGCGGCTGCGGACAGCGGGGTGTCCGTTTTGGTGACCAGAACAAAGGGCCGCTGGATGACATAGGTGCCGTTTTTGACGGTGTCTTCACCGGCGGCAACGCCGTTTACCGTAACCGCTCTGACACTGTCTTTGACGGCGGACAGGGAAGCATAGCCGATGGCATCAGGATTGGAAGCCACCGTGGCGATGACATCACCGGTTGAAGTCAGCTCCTGGCGGTACTGGCACTGGTCCTTGGTTGCCGTGATGGATTCAAAGCCGTCACGGGTGCCGCTGCCGGCCTCCCGGCCGATCAGAACAATAGCCGCATCATTGCCGCCGACCTGGTTCCAGTTGGTAATCTGGCCGGTATAGATGGCACTGATCTGCTCCAGACTGAGGTCGCTGACCGGATTGGCGGGATTGACGATGATCGCAATGCCGTCATAGGCCAGAATGGTTTCCGTCAGCCCGGCGGCCTTTTCTTCATCTTTGAGGGCCCGGCTGGACAGTCCGATGTCGCAGCTACCGTCCGATACGGCGCTGATGCCGCTGGAAGAGCCGGTCGGGTTGTAGGTAAAACTGATGCCGCTGTTTGCGTTGGTGAAAGCTTCCCCCAGGGCACCGATAACTTTTTCCATGGAAGTTGAACCATCAGTAGCGACACTGCCGCTGGCTGACTGCTTGCCGCAGCCGGTCAGGCATGTAGCTGCCAGCAGGACTGAAAGAATAATGCTTACTGCTTTCCTCATTTCTTTTCCTTCTCCTTTTTCTTGTTTTACATTTCCATGGTAAAAGCCGGCTGTAAAAGGGAAGGGCGGGGAAATGTTAAATCGATGTTAAATAAAAAAACACTGCCTTCAGCGGAGAAGACAGTGTTTCGAATCAGCTGACCGCACAACGGGGCTTCAGCGCTCCCATTTCCAGTCGGCTATTTCCGGCAGGTCAATGCCGTTAGTCGTGATGTACTGGTGATGCTCGACCAGCTTGTCACTCATCTTCTGATACAGATAGGTTCCCTTGTTGCCCAGCTGCGGCAAGAATTTAAGGGCTTCCTGAACCAGGTGGAACCGGTCGCAGTCATTCTGAACGCGGACATCAAACGGGGTGGTAATGGTACCTTCCTCCTTGTAGCCGCGGACATGCATCAGCCGGTTGTTATGGCGGCGGTAGGTCAGTTCATGAACCAGACTGGCGTAGCCGTGGAAATTGAAGATGACGGGCTTGTCTTTGGTGAACAGCATATCGTACTCCTCATCGGTCAGACCGTGGGGATGCTCGTTATGCGGCTGCAGCTTGAACAGGTCAACGACGTTGATAAAGCGGATCTTGACGGCCGGCAGCTCCTTATTGAGAATGGAGACCGCCGCCAGGGCTTCCAGTGTCGGGGTTTCACCGGCACAGGCAAAGACGATATCCGGCTCCTGGCCCTGGTCATTGCTGGCCCAGTCCCAGATGCCGATGCCCTGGGTGCAGTGATTGATGGCTTCATTCATGGACAGCCACTGCGGCCGGGGATGCTTGGAGGCCACGATGACATTGACGTAGTTGCGGCTCTTCAGGCAGTGATCCATGGTGGACAGCAGGCAGTTGGCATCAGGCGGCAGGTAAATGCGGACCACATCAGCCTTCTTGTTGGCAATGTGATCCATAAAGCCGGGATCCTGATGGGTAAAGCCGTTGTGGTCCTGCTGCCAGACGGTTGAGCACATGATCAGGTTAAGCGAAGCCAGCTCTTCCCGCCAGGTCAGCTGGTTGCAGACTTTCAGCCATTTGGCATGCTGGGCGGCCATGGAGTCAATAATACGGGAGAAGGCTTCATAAGTGGCAAAGAAACCGTGCCGGCCGGTCAGCAGATAGCCTTCCAGCCAGCCTTCGCACATATGCTCGGACAGCATCGAATCCATGACGCGGCCGTCATAGGCCAGATGGTCATCATCGGGCTGCCGGGCGGCGTTCCAGTCGCGGTTTTCAACTTCAAAGACACTGTTGAGCCGGTTGGAATTAGTCTCGTCCGGTCCAAAGATACGGAAATTCTTGCTGGCGGCATTCAGTTTGAAGACGTCGCGGACATATTTGCCCAGTTCGCTCATATCCTGGCCGAGCTTTTCGCCATGGCTGCCGATATCAAAGGCATAGTCTTTGAAGTCAGGAACACGCAGATCCCGCAGCAGGATGCCGCCGTTGGCATGCGGATTCATGCCGATGCGCTGGTTGCCGGTCGGCGCTAACTGCTTCAACTCGGGAATCAGGGTGCCGTTTTCATCAAACAGCTCTTCGGGCTTGTAGGAGCGCAGCCACTGCTCAAGCAGGGCCACATGCTCCGGCTTTTCCATGCTGATAGGCACCTGGTGGGCTAAGAAGTTACCTTCAATCTTCTTGCCGTCGACAACCTTCGGTCCGGTCCAGCCTTTCGGCGTGCGCAGAATGATCATCGGCCAGACGGGTCTGACCGGATCATTGTTGGTCCGGGCATTCTTCTGGATGGCTTTGATTTCCTTGATGACTTTGTCCATGGTTTCGGCCATCAGCCGGTGCATGGTCATCGGATCGTCGCCTTCAACCCAGTAGGGTTTCCAGCCGCAGCCGCGGAAGAAGGATTCAACTTCCTGGTGGGACATCCGGGCAAAGATCGTCGGATTGGCAATCTTATAGCCGTTCAGATGCAGAATCGGCAGCACGGCGCCGTCATTGATGGGATTCAAAAATTTATTGGACTGCCAGGAGGTGGCCAGCGGGCCGGTTTCGGCTTCGCCGTCACCGACAGTGACCGCGGCAATCAGATCCGGATTGTCAAAGACCGCGCCGAAGGCATGGGCAATGCCATAGCCCAGTTCGCCGCCTTCATTGATGGAGCCCGGTGTTTCCGGAGCGCAGTGGGAAGGCACGCCGCCGGGGAAGGAAAACTGCTTGAACAGTTTCTGCATGCCGGCTTCATCCTGGGAGATATTGGGATAGATTTCACTGTAGGTGCCGTCCAGATAGTCATTGGCGATAAAGAAGTTGCCGCCATGGCCCGGCCCGGACAGCAGAATAAGATCAAGATCATAGCGCTTGATGACACGGTTGAGGTGGACAAAGACAAAATTCTGACCGGGAACAGTTCCCCAGTGGCCGACGATTTTCTTTTTGATCATCGCGGCAGTCAGCGGTTTTTTCAGCAGGGGGTTTTCCAGAAGATACAGCTGTCCGGCTGAAAGATAGTTGGCGGCCCGCCAGTAAGCATTCATTTCTTTTAGCAGCTTTTCGGTAATCGGGCCCTTTTCTTGGCAAGCAGTACTCATAAACACTCCTTTCTCTGGGATATTTCCCATTTATATGCTAAACAAAGAATGAATAAACGGCAATATCTTTACTCGAAATAATAGACTTCGGAAATCAGCTTTTTTCGCTCCTCAACATGATCGACGGCCGGATGGCCGACAACCAGACAGGCACAGATGACTTCCTGTTTGCTGATACGCAGCCGGGTCAGGTAATTGACCAGCTGCGGACAGTCGGAGATGGTATAGAACTGATTGTTCCAGCAGGAGCCCAGCCCCATGTCGGCTGCCGTCAGCATCATGTTGGTCATGGCGCAGCCGGCATCCATGTAGCAGGCCCCGTTGTCCCGCCGGCCGGTCACCAGGATGATCTGGGGGGCATTGAAAAAGTCGCGGGCCTCATATTCATCCTTCAGCAGATCGGCGGAAAGCTGATCAAGCTTTTGGAGGATGGCTTTATTGCGGATGACGATGAATTTGAACTGCTGGTAGCCGTAGGCATTGGCCGCCTGCCGGCCGGCCTGAACAATGGTCTGTAGCTGTTTTTTGGTCAGCGGCTTGGAATCATACTGGCGGATCGAGCGCCGGATTTTAATGGCCTGTTTAGTTTCCATGGCTGTTCTCCCTGGCCGCATCGGCTTTCAGAATATCCAGCATCCAGCTGTAGAACAGCGGACCGTTGGCATTTAAGGCAAACCGGCAGTTGGGGGCTTCCTTTTCAAAGCGCAGCCGCCAGTCGACAACCGTCTGGCCGGTGGTCGGCCCGGTCAAAGTAACATGGCAGCTGACTTCCGGCAGTTCGGTCAGCACTTCCGGATGGATGGCATAGCACAGCGCCAAGGGGTCATGCAGCGGGGCGGCTTTCAAAGCCGACATGTCGCTGTCGCGCTGGCCGTAGGCATCGATGCGCTGGCTGATGGTATCACTGATAAGTTTGGCCGGGGCCGTGCCGATAGCCGCAATCTCAGCCGCCTGCTTTTCGTTGATCAGCACTTTATGCGTGGTATCCAGGGTAACGATGACCGTATCGATACCGCTCTGCAGAATTATTTCTAAGGCTTCGGGATCGCCGAAGGCATTGAATTCAGCTGCCGGGGTGGCGTTGGCAATATGATCACCGCCGCTCATCAGGATGATCTGTCTGATTTTGGCCGCAATGCGCTCATCGCTGCGCAGGGCCAGCCCGATATTGGTTGCCGGGCCGACGGCCACAATCGTAATCTCTTTATCTTCAGCCGCCAGCAGGGTTTCGAT
This sequence comes from uncultured Erysipelotrichaceae bacterium, assembly GCA_964436975.1. Lineage (GTDB taxonomy): Bacteria > Bacillota_I > Bacilli_A > Erysipelotrichales > Erysipelotrichaceae > CAYTET01. Next base: position 8,043 of record CAYTET010000052.1, on the reverse strand, counting down.
CAGCCAGGGGACAGCCCGGACGGCTTCTTCCTTCAAGGCTGTTTCCGGCAGGGGCAGATGGTCGGAATGCATGGCATGGGCTTTCTGCTGGCCCTGGCGGTGGGGAATGGGATCTAAGGATTGCAGACTGTGCGGATCCAGGGTGCAGACCATCGGCAGATCGGCTCCGCGGTACACTTTGACCTGGCCGCCCTTATGGCAGCAGTCAACCACCCTTAAGGTATTATCGGTGGTCAGTTTGACTTCCAGATTGCCGTTGACCGACATGATGCCGATTAAATCAACGGCCGGATCCAGCATGGCCATTACCAGAGCGCAGGCATCATCGGTTCCGGTATCCACATCCATAATGATTTTCTTTTTATCCATATCTGTATATTCGCATGACGCCGTTTGCCGGAAGTCATGTCCTCCTTTTCCGGCTTCAGTTTACCATAAAAGGACGGTCTTATTCAGCCCGCCTGCTAAATTAGGGGGCTGCCTGTAACGCGGCCTGTCTGTAAAAGAAAAACCGCCGCATGACGGTTTATGACCAAAAAAAGCGGCACTGGCGGAAAGCATCATTAATATATGAAACGCCTTGCGGCCGGGACCAGGTATGCATCTTCGCAATACCGATAAATAAAAAGGCGGCTGATGGAAATAGTCAGCCGCCAACATAAAGAGGAGAAAAACGGAAGTTACTTGTTATCAGGGGTAATCAGCTGGTAGCAGCGGCTGCGGATCAGCCGCATCATGCCGAAGCTTTCGGAAGGCATGGTCTGCGAGATGATGCCGGCCCGGCCGATATCTTCCAGCCGGTGGCAGTCTGATCCGGATGTCTGAATCAGGCCGTAGTCCTTGGCATACTGCAGGGCCATGGCATCATGGGAGTCATGGCGCGGGGAAGCATTATAGACTTCCACCCCGTCAATATAGCAGGCAATTGCCGGAGTGCACATATCCCGGTAGGGATGGGCCTGGATGATCAGGGCTCCGGCCGCCTTGGCAATCGGGCCGAAGGTGGCAATGCCCATTTTAATGACGCTTTCGGGGTCCGCCAGCAGATCGTCGGTGTAGCCGTACAGCAGATAGTCATTATCACTTTCATCAAAGCGCAGCTCGGCGCCGCGGAAGACCTTGACACCGATCTTTTCACCGGCATCAACCATCTTGTGGTAGCCGTTGAGGAAAGCCCCCAGCTTATCGGCTGAAGGGGACTGCAGATCAACTTTAAGATATTCGAAAGTCGTGCGGTTGTAGTGGTCGGTGACGACAATGGCGTCATAGCCGGCCTCTTTATACTTTGTCACCAGGGTTTCGGCATCCAGCCAGCCGCACCGGCTGGTATGCTTGGTGTGCAGGTGAGTCTCGATTTTATGCTGTCCCATGGGCTTTTTCCTCCGTGCAGTTGCTGACTGCGGGGCTCTTTTATGCCTTGGCCAGGCTTTTAAAGAGCGGTCTTGCATATGTTCATGAAAACGTTTTCGTAACAAACTGTCACCATTCTATTTCATAAGGCTTGAAATGTCAAATCAAACGCCTTAAAAAGCGCCTTTTTCCGCGGGCAAAGCGGTCAGCGGCTGACCGGTGGATCAGGCCGCTGTTTTGACACGTCATAAATTGACAAACCATACACGGAGGGTGTAGAATGCAGGTACTGAAAACGTTTGCAATTAAATATAGTGAATACCCTTACATTTGGACCTGAATCTGTTATAGTATTAGAATAGTCAGTCAGGATTCAACCGGACCGCCCACAAGGTCCGGGTAGTTAGAATCAGTTTTAGCATCAGCTTGGGCATCGGTATTTATTTAACACCAATTAACAAAGGAGACAGAAGATGGAAAAAGTTAAAGTAGGTGTAGCAGGTTATGGCACCATCGGTCAGCGGCTGGCTGACGGGGTGGCAATGCAGGAGGACATGGAGTTAGTCGGTATTGCCGATATGGCTCCGACGCTGGCCATTCGCGCGCTGCGTGAAAACGACATGATCGGGGCCAACAATGTCAAATACAATCTGTATCTGGTTGACGGCGCTGATGAAGAGGCCTTCAAGGCGCATGATATCCCGGTTGCCGGGACATTTACCGAACTGTGCGAGAAAGTTGATGTCATGCTGGATTCCTCGCCGGCCGGTGTCGGGGCCAAAAACAAGGAACTGTATGAGAAGATGGGCATCAAGGCCATTTTCCAGGGCGGCGAAAAGAATTCCGTTGCCGATGTGTTCTTCCATGGCTATGCCAACTATGAAAAAGGTGTCGGCCAGCGCTATCTGAAGCTGACCAGCTGCAATACCACCGGTCTGATCCGGTCGGTTGACTGCCTGAACCGGATTATTCCGCTGCAGAAGGTTGCCATTACCATTATCCGCCGGGTGGCTGATCCGGGTGATTATCACCGCGGCTTAACCAATGCGCTGAAGATTGACAAAGCCCCCAGCCATCAGGCTGTTGACTTAATGACCATCATGCCTGAAATCGAAGCTACCGGCATTCTGGTTCATACACCGGTTACCCATGGCCATATCATTACGGTTCTGGCCACGGCCAAAGACGGCAAGAAGATCACCAAGGAAATGGCGCTGGAAGCCTTCCGCGCCCATCCGCGTATCCGCACTGTCACCATCGATGACGGCTTTATGGGCAATGCCAGCTTCTTCAAGTATGCCCGTGATTTAGGCAACCGCCGCGGCGATATGTATGAAATCGGTCTGTGGGAAGACTCCATTGTGGAAAGCGGCAACGATATCATGTATGCCATCAACATCCCGCAGGAGAGTGTTACCATCCCTGAAACTATGGATGCAATCCGGGCTTCCATGAAGATGCAGCTTACCTGTGAAGAAGGAACGGCCATGACCAACAAGTATCTGAAGATCGGCCGCTTCAAAAAGAACTGAAGGAATAGCTAAAATGAAGTTCGGCATTAGAACGCTGGACGAAATCACGGTACAGGACAAAGTTGTCCTGTGCCGTGTCGATTTTAACCAGCCGATTGATTGGAGTACCGGAAAACTGAAGAGCACTAACCGCATCAAGGCGGCTGTGCCGACAATCGAAGAATTAGTCAGCAAAGGCGCCAAGCTGGTGCTGATGTGCCATCAGGGCAGCGATATTGAATACAAGAACTACTATATGACCAAACCTCACGCTGAGGTTCTTTCGCAGTTGCTCAACCGGCCGGTCAAATGGATCGATGATGTGTGCGGTCCGGCAGCCCGGCAGGCTATCAAGGATCTGAAGTCCGGCGAAATTCTGCTTCTGGATAATGTCCGCTTTATGGCGGAGGAGCAGACGCTGTTTGAAACCAAATTGAAATTAACCCATCCCCAGCAGGCTAAAACCCAGGTCGTCTCCAAGTTAGCCCCTTTAGGCGATGTCTATGTCTGTGATGCCTTTGCGGCCGCCCACCGCGACCAGCCGACACTGTGCGGATTCGAAGAGATTCTGCCGTCGGCAATGGGCCGGCTGTTTGAAAAGGAATACTGCGTCATCTCCCAGGTTATGGAAGATCCGCAGCGGCCCTGCGTGTTTGTCTTGGGCGGGGCCAAGATTTCGGATGCCTTTATGATGATGAACACGGTGCTGAGCCGCCAGGTTGCTGACCGGATATTAACCGGCGGACTGGTTGCCAACATCTTTTTGGCGGCCCTGGACCGGCCGGTCGGTGCCGGCAGCATTGATTTCATCAACAAGTCAAATTACGGCGACTATATTCCCAAAGCTAAGGAACTGTACCAGCAGTACGGCGACAAAATCGTGCTGCCTACCGACTTAAGCTGGGTGGCTGACGGCCAGCGGCAGCAGGCCAAACTGGACGAACTGCCGGCTGATATCGGTGCCATTGATATCGGCGCGGAAACGGTTGAAAACTACCGCCAGATCATCATGAATGCCAAGACGGTGTTTGTTAACGGCCCGATGGGCGTGTTTGAAAAAGCCGAGAGCGAGTACGGCACCAAGGCCGTCTGGCAGGCTTTAGCCGACACGCCGGCCTATACGGTTGTCGGCGGCGGCGATTCCATTACCGCCACGGAAAAGTATCAGGTGGCCGACAAGATGAGTTATATCTGCACCGGCGGCGGCGCCCTGATCAGATTCTTGACCGGTGAAGAGCTGCCGGTTGTCAAAGCGCTGCGGCACGGTTCAACCATCCCGCAGAAAAAGGAGGACTGACAATGGAAGAAAAAGAAAGCAGGGCCCTGCAGGCTTTTGCTGCCAAGATCCGCTTGGCGGTAGTCGAAGCCATTCATGCCCGCGGCAGCGGCCATATCGGCGGCTCGCTGAGCATTGCTGATGTTCTGGCCGTTCTGTACGGCCGGGAGATGAAATACAAGGTTGAAGATCCCAAGTGGGCCGACCGCGACAAGCTGGTCTGCTCCAAGGGCCATGCCGGCCCGGCTGTTTACGGCACGCTGGCCCTGAAGGGCTTTTTCCCGTATGAAGAACTTAAGACTTTAAACCGGCCGGGCACCCGTCTGCCCAGCCACTGCGACCGCAACAAGACCCCCGGGGTTGATATGACGACCGGTTCACTGGGTCAGGGCACCTCCCTGGCCGCCGGCATGGCTTTAGGCGATAAGCTGAAGGGTCGCGGCAACCGCGTGTTTCTGATTGTCGGTGACGGCGAAGCTGATGAAGGCCAGGTCTGGGAAGCCCTGGCATTTGCGGCCGCCAAGCAGCTGTCTAATCTTGTCGTGCTGCTGGACTGGAACAAGCGCCAGCTGGACGGCTACTGCGACCAGACGCTGCCGATGGGTGATTTTGAAGCCAAGTTTAAGGCGTTCGGCTACAATACCCAGAAGGTGGCCGGCAATGATGTTGATGCCCTGGCGGCGGCTTTGGAAAAGACCAGAGCCGGCGGGGACAAACCCTATGCCATTATCATGGACACGGTCAAAGGCTACGGCATTGATGATGTCGCCAACACCGCTAACAATCACAGCATGACTGTCAGTGATGAACAGTATGAAAAATGGACCGCACAGCTTAACGCTCTGCTGGCTGAGTTGGAGGGCTGAAAAATGAAAATCGTGTACGACGGACAAATGGATCCCAGACCGGCCAAAGCCATTCTGGGCGAGTATATTCCCAAGCTGTGCCAGCAAGATAAGGATGTTATTTATCTGGATGCCGATCTGATGAACTGCATCGGCACTTTAAAGTGGGCCAAGGAAAATCCGGACCGCGGAATTGAATGCGGCATTGCCGAGGCCAATATGATCGGCGTTGCCAGCGGCCTGGCGGCTTCCGGCTTCAAGCCGATTGTGCATTCATTCGGCCCGTTTGCCTCGCGGCGCTGCTTTGACCAGGTTTTTCTGTCAGCCGGCTATGCCAAAAATGACATTACGGTCATCGGCTCTGATCCCGGCGTTACCGCCGCGATGAACGGCGGCACCCATATGCCGTTTGAAGATGTAGCCCTGTACCGCACTATTCCCACGGCGACGGTTATCGATGTTTCCGATCCCAACTGCCTGATCAGTGTATTGAAGCAGTGCATCAACCGCTCCGGTGTCAAGTACATCCGGGTCGGCCGCAAGCAGCTGGCCAAGATTTATGAAGACGGCGCCGAACTGCCAATCGGCCAGGCGGTGACTTTAAGAGAAGGCAGGGATGTTGTTATCTTTGCGGCCGGCATCATGCTGCATGAAGCCATGCAGGCGGCCGCCATCCTGGCTAAAGAAGGAATTGAAGCGGCGGTGGTGGACTGCTTTACCATCAAGCCGATTGACCGCAAGGCCGTAGCCGAATGGGCCGGCAAAACCGGTGCCGTGGTAACCGCGGAGAATGCCAGCCGTCACGGCGGACTGTATAATGCCGTACTGGAAGTGCTGGCTGAAGAAAGCCCGGTCCCGGCCGAATGTGTAGCGGTGGAAGATGAATACGGCGAAGTCGGTGAGCAGAGCTATCTGCAGCAGCGCTTCGGTCTGACCGCTGATCATATCGTCAGCCAGGTTAAAAAAGTATTGGCCAGAAAGAAATAAGCATGGAGCTGCGATTCGGAATCGGCACCGGTTACCAGACCGTCAATGTGCCGGATGAAAATCTGATGGGCGAGCTGCATGCCAATAAAATTGATACGGAACTGACCGGGGCAGAAGAAGTAAGAAGAGCCCTGCAGGATCCGATCGGCACCTGCCGTCTGAAGGACATCGTCAAGCCTGATGAAAAGGTGGCGATTGTGACCAGCGACATTACCCGGCCGCTGCCGACAAGTGTTATTATGCCTGCGCTGCTGGAAGAACTGGCCGCCGGCGGCATCAAAGATGAGAATATTACCCTGGTGTTTGCCCTGGGCAGCCACCGTCACCAGACCGCTGCCGAAATGGAGCATCTGGCCGGCAGTGAGGTCTACAAGCGGATCAGATGCATTGATTCAAACCCGGATGACTGCGTTCATCTGGGCACTACGGACAAAGGCACTCCGGTTGATATCTTCTCCGAAGTTGCCAACGCTGACCGCCGGATCTGTCTGGGCAATATTGAATACCATTACTTTGCCGGCTATTCCGGCGGAGCCAAGGCTCTAATGCCCGGGGTATCCACCCGGGCGGCCATCCAGTCAAATCATTCCATGATGGTTGATCCTGCCAGCAAGGCCGGCAACCTGGATACCAATCCGGTCCGGCTGGATATCGAGCAGGCCGGCCAGATCATCGGCATCGACTTCATCGTCAACGTGGTGCTGGATGAGCATAAGCAGATTATCAAAGCTGTCGCCGGCGATGCCGTCAAGGCCCACCGGATCGGCTGTCAGTTTCTGGATAAGATTTACCGCAAGCCGCTGGCCCACGGGGCTGACATCGTTATCGTCAGCCAGGGCGGGGCGCCCAAGGATCTGAATCTGTACCAGACCCAAAAGGCGCTGGCCAATGCCCAGCATGCCGTCAATGACGGCGGCGTCATTATCCTGGTCGGATCGTGCAAAGAGGGCTTGGGTGAAAAGGTATTTGAAGAATGGATGACCACTTCCCCCAGTCCCCAGGCCATGATCGACCGCATTCATCATGACTTCCAGCTGGGCGGTCATAAGGCAGCCGCCATTGCCATGGTGCTGCAGAAGGCGGATATCTATCTGGTTTCGGATCTGGACGCTGACTTTGTCCGTTCGATATTCCTGACTCCGATGGATTCGGTGCAGCAGGCCTATGACCAGGCCATTAAGAAGATGGGGCCGCAGGCCAGCGTGCTGGCGATGCCCTACGGCGGTTCGACACTGCCATCAATAGAAAAACAATGAGGGAGATATAAAAATGGACTATGCAAAAGAATCATTAGCCAAGCATGAAGAATGGCGCGGCAAAATCAGAATTGTATCCCATGTTCCGGTTGAAACCAAAGATGACTTGAGTCTGGCCTATACCCCCGGCGTGGCCCAGCCCTGCCTGGAGATTCAGAAAGACATTGACAAAAGCTACGATCTGACCCTGCGCAACAATCTGTGCGCCGTCATCACGGATGGCACCGCTGTTCTGGGTCTGGGCGATATCGGCCCGGAAGCCGGCATGCCGGTTATGGAAGGCAAGTGTGTTTTATTCAAGACCTTCGGCAATGTTGATGCTTTCCCTTTATGCGTCAAGACCAAGGACGTTGATGAATTTGTCAACACGGTCTATCTATTGTCCGGCAGCTTTGGCGGCATCAACCTGGAAGACATTTCGGCGCCGCGCTGCTTTGAAATCGAGCGCAAGCTGAAAGCCAAATGCAGCATTCCTATATTCCATGATGACCAGCACGGCACCGCCGTCATTACCCTGGCCGGCCTGCTGAACGCCATCAAGGTCGTCAACAAGTCAAAAGAAGAAGTGAAGATTGTCACCTCCGGCGCCGGAGCGGCGGCCGTTGCCATTGTCAAGCTGCTGCTGTCAGCCGGCTTCAAGAATGTTACCATGTGCGACCGCAAGGGCGCCATCTATGCCGGCCGTGAAGGTCTCAACTGGATCAAAGAAGAAATGGCCCAGGTCACCAATCTGGATAAAAAGCAGGGCAGCATTGCTGACATGCTGGTCGGCGCGGATGTCTTTATCGGCGTATCCGGCCCCAACACCATCAACACGG
>CAYTET010000051.1:0-15066 GCA_964436975.1 uncultured Erysipelotrichaceae bacterium | reverse complement strand
GCCTGCCATTACCTACTGGCTCATGGGCGGGCTGAGCAACGCCTCCTACAGGACCCTGCTGGTGGGCACCCCATCCATCATCGTGGGTGTTCTTGTACTGTATCTGCTGCGCTGGCGGATGAATCTGCTGCCGCTGACCGAGGATGAAGCCCGTTCCAGCGGCGTTAATATCCGTCTTCTGCAGACCGTTACCGTAGTCTGCGCCACCGCCATTACCGCTTCCTGCGTATCCATGTGCGGCCAGGTCGGCTGGGTCGGACTGCTGGTGCCTCATATCTGCCGGATGCGCTTTGGCAGCAATCATCTCTCCCTTATTCCTGCTTCTATCGGGTTTGGAGCCGGTTTCATGGTCATTGTTGATACTATTGCCCGCAGCATTACAGCCTCCGAAATTCCCGTTTCCATTCTGACGGCCCTCATCGGCGCACCCTTCTTCATTCTGCTGATGCGCAAAGGCAAAGGATGGCAGCTATGAAATTTACAATTGAAAACGGCTCCTTTTCCTACCCGAAAAGACCGGATGCCGTTCTAAAAAATGTTCAGATGACGGCTGACAGCGGTGATCTGGTCGCTATTCTAGGACCTAACGGCGCCGGCAAGACCACCCTGCTGCGCTGTGCCATGGGCTTTCTAAAGTGGCAGAGCGGCCAAAGCTGTCTGGACGGACAGAATATTGCCCGGCTGCCCTTCCGCACCCTGTGGTCCAGTCTGGCCTATGTGCCCCAGGCTAAAGGACAGATAATGCCCTATACCGTTGAAGAAATGGTCTTGTTAGGCCGCGGCAGTCATTTTTCGGCGCTGGCCGCTCCTAAAGAAAAAGATGTCGCCCTGGCCCGCCAGGTTTTAAGCCAGCTGGGCATTCTGGACCTGAAAGACCGTCTCTGCACCCAGCTTTCCGGCGGTGAACTTCAGATGGTGCTGATTGGACGGGCGCTGGCCGCCCAGCCCCAGGTAATCATTCTGGATGAGCCGGAATCCAATCTTGATTTCCGCAACCAGCTGATGGTCTTGGAAACCCTCAGCCGGCTGTCCGCCGATGGCATTACCTGCATCTTCAATACCCATTATCCGGCGCATGCCATCCAGCGGGCTAATAAAGCCCTGCTGCTCAACAGCGACGGTTCCAGCCTGTTTGGACTGACGGATGATATTGTTACCGAAGCCAATCTGAAGAATTGCTTCGGGGTGACATCATTAATCCGGGATATTGAAACCGATGACAGCATCATCCAGGATGTCATTCCGGTTAAACTGGCCGATAAGGAAACACCGACACCCCGCCAGCAGAGTGATGCCCGCGTCCGGCTGGCTACCATCTCAATCATTGCCGCCCGGTCGGCGCAAACATTGGCCATCAATGCCCTGCTGCATGAATACAGCCGGTATCTGATCGGCCGGATGGACATGCCCTACACTCCGGCCGGCGTCAATATCATCAACGTCAATATCGAAGCTCCGGAAACGGAGGTCCGCCAGCTGACCCGCCGGCTGGCGGCCTTGGATTCAGTCAGTGTCAAAGCTACTTTTGCCCGCAGTTATCTGAAAGAGGAAGACTGTCATGAATAACACCGAACTGATCGATAAGCTTAATCTGAATAAAGCCCTGGCTAAAGACGAATGGATTCAGCTTCTGGCCGGCTTTTCTGAAACCGACCGGCAGTATGCCGCGGCGGCGGCCCGCCGCATTTCCCTGGCCCGCTTTGGCCATGATATTTACTTTCGGGGCATTATTGAATTTACCAATTACTGCCGTAATAACTGTCTGTACTGCGGCATCCGGCGTGACAACCATCAAATCAGCCGCTACCGTCTCAGCAAAGACGAAATACTGGCCTGCTGCCAATCCGGCTATGCCGCCGGATTCCGCACCTTTGTTCTGCAGGGCGGTGAAGACCCTTTCTACACTGATGATCTGATGACCGATATTATTGCAGCCATCCGGCTCGGTTACCCTGACTGTGCCATCACTTTATCCATCGGTGAAAAGAGCCGGTCCAGCTACCAGCGCTTTTTCAACGCCGGCGCCAACCGCTATCTGCTCCGCCACGAAACGGCTGATCCATTGCATTATGCCAAAATGCATCCGGCTGACCAGACACTGGAAAACCGCATGCGCTGTCTGCATGACCTGAAGGATATCGGCTATCAGACCGGGGCCGGCATGATGGTCGGCTGTCCGTTCCAGACGGCCGAAACCTTAGCCGAAGACATGCTGTTTCTTAGCGCCTTCAAGCCGGAAATGGTTGGCACCGGACCCTTCATCCCCCATCATCAGACACCCTTTAAGGACCAGCCGGCTGGCCGGGTTGATCTGACCCTGTTTCTGCTCAGCCTGTGCCGGATCATGCTGCCTAATGTTCTGCTGCCGGCCACCACGGCTTTGGGGACAGCCAGCAAGGACGGCCGGCTGCAGGGTGTTTTGGTGGGAGCTAATGTCATCATGCCCAATCTTTCCCCGGTGCAGGACCGCCGCAAATATATGCTCTATGATCACAAAGCCATCACCGGTGATGACGCGGCCGAAAGTTTGAACATTCTGCAGAGCCATCTCGATCAGATTGGCTATCATCTTGCCGTTTCCAGAGGCGATTTCAAGGAGGACCAAAAAATATGATTCAGCTGGCAGTTTATGGCAAAGGCGGCATCGGTAAATCAACCACTGTTTCCAATGTGGCGGCTGCCCTGGCCCAAAGCGGATTAAAAGTAATGCAGATAGGCTGCGACCCCAAAGCCGATTCAACAGCTGCGCTGTTAAACGGCCGCCGCATTCCTACCATCATCGATCTGATCAAGGAAAAAGGCCTTGATATCCCGCTGGATGAAATGGTTGCCAGCGGCTATCAGAATGTAATATGCGCCGAAGCCGGCGGACCGACTCCCGGACTGGGCTGTGCCGGCCATGCCATCAACACGGCGCTGACCCTGCTCAGAGAAAAAGGCGGCTTTGACCTGCTCAAGCCGGATGTTGTTATTTACGATGTCTTGGGTGATGTAGTCTGCGGCGGGTTTTCCGTACCGATGCGCACGGGCTATGCCAATCAGGTGTTCATAATCACTTCAGGTGAGAATATGGCGATTCACGCCGGAGCCAACATTGCCATGGCCGTAGAGAATTTTAAGGACCGCGGCTATGCCCGTCTGGGCGGGATCATTCTCAACCGCCGCAATGTCAAAAATGAAGATGAAAAAGTCAATGAACTGGTCAGGGATGTCAATTCCCGGCTGGTTGGCACACTGAGCCGCAGTGAAACGGTTCAGGAAGCCGAAGACCTTGGCCAGACCGTCATTCAGGCCTTTCCCGACAACCCGATGGCTGAAGAATACCGCCGGCTGGCTAATGCGATCCTGAATTCTTTCGAAAAGGAGGTAGTTGGCCATGCTGCAGCGAATTGATCCCAATCATGCCGAAATGGCGCTGCCTATCGGCCAGGCCAGTTTCCCGCTGCCTTTCAAAAGCGGTCTGGAATATGCGCCGCCGGCCCGGGGCAGCTGGAATATTGTCCATACCGGAATGCTGCTGCCGCAAAGCCATGAAATCTTTGTCTGTGCGGCCGGCTGTCTGCGCGGAGTCGTTCTGACCGCCGCCGAAATGAATGCTGCCGACCGCTTCTCCACTGTTGCCATCAGGGAAAACAACGTCATTGACGGCGATATGGAAGAACTGATAATCGACGGTGTCAGCGACATTGTGGCCAAACTGAACCCCCGCCCGGCGGCCGTTCTGGTCTATACCAGCTGCATCCATCATTTCATGGTCTGCGACCTTGATCATGTTTACAGCGTACTGCGCCAGCGCTTTGCTGACGTCCGGTTTACCGACTGCTATATGAATCCGATCATGCGCAAAAGCGGTCTGACACCTGACCAGCTGATGCGCCGGCAGCTGTACAGTTTTCTGGAAAAGCGGCCGCAGGATCCAAAAGCCATTAATACCATCGGCAATGACCTGCCGACTAAGCCATCCAGCGATTTTGTCAGACTGGCCGAAAATGCCGGCTGCACTATTCATGACATCACGGCCTGTTCGACTTTTGACCAGTACCTTGATATGGGGGCTTCATCTATTAACATCGTCACCAATCCGGCCGCCCTGCCGGCCGGGGAAGAGTTACAGAAGCGGCTGGACCAGCCCTGTCTGTATATGCCGGCTTCATTCAGTTTTACTGAAATTGACCAGCAGCTGACCATGCTGGCTGACCAGCTGCACACAGCAGCGCTTCCGCTGCCGGAAATGAGACAGGCTGCCATCAGTAAACTTAAGATGACCGCTGATACAATCGGCCACACCCCTGTCGCCATTGACTACACCGCCTTCTACCGGCCGCTGCAGCTGGCCAAGCTGCTGCTGGACAGCGGTATTCAGGTCACTGATGTATACCTCGACAGCATCAGCGAAGAAGAAAAAGAAGTATTTGCCCAGCTGCAGCAAAGTCATTCCGGTCTGCTGCTTCATCCGACGGTTCATCCGAATATGCGGGTGGCCGCCCGCAACCAGCCGCAGATTCTGGCCATCGGTCAGAAAGCCGCTTATTTTACCGGCACCAGCCATTTCGTCAACGTTGTTGAAAACGGCGGCCTGCACGGCTATGACGGAATCAGCGCGCTGTGTGACCTTATCATTGACGCCTACATCAATCCCAAAGATGCCTCAAAGCTGATTACCATCAAGGGTTTGGGCGCCGGAGTGTGCTGCTTATGAAACAGACCGCCCGCATTATTTCAACTTATACTGCCGATGTCTCGGGAGTGGCTTCCGCCCTGTTTGAATTAGGCGGAATGACTGTCATCCATGATGCCTCCGGCTGCAATTCGACCTACAACACCCATGACGAGCCGCGCTGGTATAACCAGGACAGTCTGGTCTTCATCTCTGCCCTGATGGCAATTGATGCCACTACCGGCAATGATGACAAGCTGATCAATGATATTTTTGATGCCGCCAATGACCTGCAGCCCAAATTTGTCGCCATTGCCGGAACCCCGATTCCCATGCTGATAGGCACCGATCTGGCCGCTATTGCCCGCAGGGTGGAAAGTGTCACTAAAATCCCGGCCTTCGGACTGGATACCAACAGCATGCATTCCTACCAGAACGGCGTTTCTAAAGCCTGGACGGCATTGGCTAAGCGCTTTGTTCCCCCGGCCAGCCGGCGGCAGAAAGGGGCGCGCTCGGTCAATATCATCGGACTGACCCCGCTTGACTATTCGGTCAACGGCAGCGCCGGTTCCATCCGCCAATGGCTGACTGAAAACGGGTTTACCGTTGCCGGATGCTGGGCCATGGACAGCAGCTTAGACCAGCTTGAACAAAGCGGAAATGCCGATGTCAGTCTGGTTACGGCTTATGACGGCCTGGCCACGGCCGAATATATCTATCAGACCTGTGGCGTTCCCTATGTCATCGGGTCGCCGCTGGGATACAGTTTTGCATCTTACCTTATTGACTGCCTGAATCAAAGCAGTGCTGACGGGTTATGCCGCAATGCCCTTTCCAACCGCGGTCAGAAACATAAAGATGCGGTGCTGATTGGTGAAAGCGTTTATAACGCCAGTCTGGCCTGGAGCATTGAAAAAGAATGCGGCATAGGCTGCCGGCTGATTGTACCGCTGGAAACCGATCTGAAGCTGCTGGATGAAGCCGATGCGGCAGCGGCTGATGAAGATGAGATCATCCCCCTGCTGAAAGACAGCCCCGTAATTATTGCTGATCCGCTCTACCAGCCGATCTGTCCGCCCGCCAGCCGTTTTTACCGGCTGGCCAGTGAAGCCTTTTCCGGCCGGCTCTACCGTAATGAAATACCCAATCTTATTGCTAAAAAACTGAAAAGAGGATAAAACCCATGAAAAAGAAACTGTTATTAATCTTATGTGCTGTTGTTATGCTTACCCTGATCAGCGGCTGCGGTCAAACCGGTGCGGATCCGGCTGACTCCAATACCATTACGATCACCGACCATGCCGGCAACCAGGTCGAAGTGCCGGCCGATATTGAAAAAATCGCTGTTGTCGGCATCTATCCGCTGCCGTCTGTTCTGTCCGTCTTCTTTAATTCAGCCGAAAAGATAGTGGCGATGCCCAAGCAGAGCATGGCCGCGGCCCAAAACGGACTGCTGGGCCAGCTTTATCCGGAGATTTTAAATGCCGATACGGCCAGCGTTTCCGGTGAGACCATCAATACCGAAGCGCTATTGGCCCTTGACCCGGATGTGGTTTTCTATTCGGCTTCCGACAGTGCCACCGGGGATGCCCTGAAGGCCGCTGGGTTTACCGCCATTGCCATTTCCGTTAATAAATGGGAATACAACTGCATTGAAACGCTTAATCAGTGGATTTCCCTGCTGAGCCAGATGTTCCCGCAGAATGATAAAGCCGCGGCCGTCAGCAGTTATTCCACCGAAGTATATGATATGATTCAAAGCCGGGTTTCAGCCCTGACGGCTGAGCAGAAGGCCAATATCTTCGTCCTTTTCCAGTACAGTGAAACAACGCTGCTGACATCCGGCAAAAACTTCTTCGGTCAGTGGTGGTGTGATGCCATCGGAGCCAATAACGTGGCTGTCGAACTGACCCAGGACAACTCGGTTGCCGTCAACATGGAACAGGTTTACAGCTGGAATCCAGATGTGATTCTGGTGACCAACTTTACGGCCGCCCAGCCGGCTGATCTTTATAACAGCACCATTGGCAGCGATAACTGGAGCGGCATCCAGGCTGTCAAGGACAAGCGGGTCTATAAAATGCCTTTAGGCATGTACCGCAGCTATACTCCGGGCGCCGATACGCCTGTTACCCTGCTGTGGCTGGCCAAGACGGTCTATCCTGACCTGTTCAGTGACATTGACGTCACGCAGAAGGCAAAGGAATACTATCAGACGGTTTTCGGCATTGAACTGACTGATACCCAGGTTGAATCGATTTTCGCGCCGTCTTCTGACGCAGCCGCCGGATTCTGAGGCTGAACTATGGGATTAAACGAAACTCCCTCCGCCCAGCGCGTCCACATTGGATTCTTCGGCCGGCGCAATGCCGGTAAATCAAGTCTGGTCAATGCCGTGACCGGACAGAACCTGGCTATCGTATCGGAAACCATGGGCACGACAACTGATCCGGTCTACAAGGCCATGGAGCTGCTGCCGATGGGCCCGGTTACCATTATCGATACGCCGGGGTTTGATGATGAAGGCTCGCTTGGCCAGCTGCGGGTCTTAAAAGCCAAGCAGGTCCTTAACAAAACCGATGTGGCTGTGCTGGTCGTTGATGCCGGGCAGGGTTATCAGGACTGCGACCGGCAGCTGATTAAGCTGTTTGAAGAAAAAAAGATTGCCTATATTGTTGCCTTGAATAAAGATGATCTGCTGACCGACCGGCCAAAGCCGGCTGAAAATGAAATCTATGTCAGCGCCCAGACCAAAGAAGGCATCTATGATCTGAAAGAACGGATTGCCCATCTGGTGCCGACCGATGACCTGACAAAAAAACTGGTCGGGGATATCCTGCCGGCCGGAGCGGTGGCCGTTCTGGTTATCCCGATTGACTCAGCTGCTCCCAAGGGCCGGCTTATCCTGCCCCAGCAGCAGGTCATCCGGGACATTCTGGAAGCTGATGGCATTGCCTGCGTGGTAAAGCAGGACCGGCTGAAAGAAGCTATCGCCAAGATGACGGAGCCGCCAGCCATGGTAATAACCGACAGTCAGGCTTTTGCCCAGGTGTCCAAAGACACTCCTGCTTCCATTCCGCTGACGTCATTCTCTATTCTGATGGCCCGCTACAAGGGCACCCTTAAGCCTTCCATTGAAGGCATTGCCACCATTGAAGCCCTGCAGAACGGTGATACGGTTCTTATTTCTGAAGGCTGCACCCATCACCGGCAGTGCGATGACATCGGCACGGTAAAAATACCCCGCTGGCTCAAACAGCACACCGGCAAAGAATTAAACATTGTCACTTCCTCCGGAACGGAATTCCCGGATGATCTTTCCCCCTATAAGCTGATCATTCACTGCGGCGGCTGCATGCTTAATGAAAGAGAAATGCAGTACCGCTACAAATGCGCCCAGGATCAAAAAGTGCCCATGACCAATTACGGAATCACCATTGCTTACATCAACGGCATCCTTAAACGCAGTCTGGCCCTGTTTCCGGATTATTCCGCCCTGCTGCCCTGACCATTAACGCCAAAACCGCCGGCATAAACCGGCGGTTTTATTATGAGAGGATTAATTATTCACTGCCGGTCTTCAACCAGACCGGTCAATAAAGAGACAAAATCGTCAGGATGGTTAAGACTGAACTGGCCGTGATAATAATCTGCCATTACTTCCAGCCGGCTGTTGGGAATGGTTTTCTGCAGCAAAGCGGCCGACCGGCACATTATCGGCTGCTCCCGGCTTCCGACAGCCACTATGGTTTTCGCTTTGGTGGCGGCCAATTCCGGTTTAAGCTGATAGCTGGCATTGGCAGTCAGAAAATTAATCATGTCATCTTTCTTTATCCGGCAGCTGTCACGGTAGTAATCATCATAAAGATCAGAACGCATCTTCAATGATTTGAACTGCAGCCGGGCAAACCATTCCCTTTTAATCAGTCCGTAGCTCATGTCCAGCATTGGCTTAACTAAAACCGCTGTTGTTTTCATTGGAATAACCAGGGCACTTTCAATCAGGGCGCTGCCGCAGACATCATTCCGCCGGCTCAGCATCTCAGTCAGAATCTGACCGCCCAGGGATAAGCCGCTGATGGCCGCCAGCCGGCCGTCGCAATGGCTGTCGATATAAGCAAGCAGCTCTTCCGCATTGCTTTCAATTGTTGTAAAGGACCGGTCGCTGCCGCTGTGGCCGTCTAAAACCGGCAGCACAACATGATATCGGTCTTTCAGTTTTTCAGCTTCAGCCCGGTAATTCCACCAGCTGAGCCCGCCGCCATGCAGCAGCATTATCGTCCTGTTACCGGTATTTCCGTATTCAACGGTTTTCATAGCTTCTCCGCCCCGCCGGTTCTTTCATCGGAGACAATATGCTGGATGGTTTCCGGCAGTTCGGCCAGCCGGTCTTTGAAAAACTGCGGATAGGCTTTGTAGCGGCCGAACTCCTGCAGCGGAATCCAGTGCAGCCGCTCCGGCAGACCGTTGAAAACCGTATCATTAGAATAGTTCTCCGTCAGCAGCTGGCGGCCTTTCGGCTTCATCAGATAGTAAAACTCAATTGCATGGCACTGGCGGCCCTGCAGTTCGGCCACGCCGTCGAACATGTTTTCACAGACAAAGGCCAGCCGGTCAACTTCATACGTGAGGCCGGTTTCTTCCCTGACCTCCCTGATGACAGCCTGCCGGGAGGTTTCGCCAAGATGGACTGCTCCGCCGACACTGTAATAATAATCATTGAGACTGTTGCCGGCCATCAGGATGCAGCCCTGCTCGATGATTATCGCCGCGGCCCGGTAGCGGAACCGGTAGCCGTCTTTTTCAAAACAGCAGTCATCTTCAGATCCGGCCGACCGGCCGGTAGACTCATTCACTTTCTCCATCCCCATATCCCCCTGTCTTCAGACTGTCAATGCTCCAGTTAATAGCCGGCTTTGTTTTGACCATTACGGCCGGCTGATGATGGGATGACGGATTACTGTTTTCAGTTTATCCGCCGTTACCAGGCGGGCATCGGAAAGATAGATTTCATGATGATACCGGCTGGCTGTAATGTCTGTTTTATATCCCCGCTCCCGGGCATATTCAGTCATCAGCTTAACGGTGGCCGGTTCATCATCATATGATCCGATATGCATGCACTGTACACATAAGCCTTCGGTATACGGTAAAAATTCGGCTTTTGAGAAATCTTTCTTTTTCTGGGCTGATGCCGCACTGACGGCCCAGGCGAAATCTGTGCGGGTGACAAAATCAGGCAGTCTGATCAGGGAAATCCACTGATATGTTTCCTTATGACGGTAGTCAATGCCGCTGATGCCCTCCTGCCACCAGAACCCTTCCAGCGGCGGAACCACATAGTCAAAGTAGCCGTCAATCTGATGACTGCCCTTCTTGCTCATTTTGATGGTAAACGCAATGCCGTACAGCAGGCCGATAGCCTGCATATACTCTCCATCCGGTTCATTGGGATTGCCGCTTCCTCTTACCGCAATGTAATTCATTGGGGGCACATCCACAATTGACGGTTGGCAGGCCGGCAGATAATACTCTTTATACTCTTTTTTATAGTCAAAGGCCATCGATATTGCTCCTTTATCATTGCCGCATTTCCGCAATTTATAATGCCAGAAAAACTGGTTGTTTCCTTATTATCTTAACCGCCAATTTATTCTTTTTCAATGCGCTCAGCCTTTCCCGTTGCCTTCCAGCCGGCTTTGAGACAATGAAAAACAAAAGGAACAGGCCGTCAATTGGCTTGCTCTGATTTAATCTTATCGGCTACTCAGCTTTTTTGATGGCCCGAAGTTCGATATATCCTCTTGATCCCTGCGGCTCGAGTTGGATACGCGGATTCTCATCATCCCACCGGTATCCGGTAACTGACGGATCATAACGATCCATGGCCTGCTGCAGGGCATCAATAGCCTGACAGTAATCCTCTTCTTCAAAAGGTTCACCTTGAAACATCAGATACTTCTGGGCCGGAAAATCAATTGCATCAAAACCGGCGGGAATGACATCGTTATAATCAGCCGCCACCTCTACTCCCTGCACATACTCAGAGGTGTTGGCCTGGCGGTATCTTAAGGGCAGCCACAGACAGACCGGTTCGCCGCATAATGATTTTATGCTTGTCAGCACTCCCCAGACGTCACATCCTGCTTCCTGACAGTATGCCATATAATCTGTTGCCTTCACACCCCTTTTAACAATGGCTTTATGGGCCGGCTTGTCGATAATCTGAATAAAGACGCTTTTAATTTCTGCCCATATTTTCTGCCTTCTCTTTCCATTGGGCCCGGAATTTTACACCATAGGCCATAAAAATGACTAACGGTACTGGATTAATGGCATATTCCTTCGGGTTGCAGCCAAATTCCCGCTTGAAAGCCCGCTGATAGCCGTCGGCACTGGCAAAACCAGCGTCAAAGGCCACATCGATTACCTTGACGGATTCATCCCGCAGCCGCAGTGCCGATTCCGATAGTTTCATCCGCCTGTTATAGTCAGCCGGTGAATAGCCCGTCAGCAGCTTGAACAGTCTTGCGGCATACCATGGCGAATAGTGCGCTGCTAAAGCGAGATCAGCAAGATTAATGTCTTCACGGAAATGGGATGCAATGTAATCCTGCATCGACTGCACGGCTTCTATCTTTTCATCCAATGCTTACCGTCCCCTTACAGCACAACCATATCTATTCTGGCAGTTGTCTTTCTCGACTATTCTTGCAAAACACCGCTATCCTCTCCTCAGTTTTTCAATATCGCCGTCTTGGGTGGCTTTGATGCTGCGGCCGATGCGGTCAGCCGGCCAGTCCCACCACTTTATTTCCAGAAGCTCATCAATTACTTCGTCAGCAAAGCGTTTTTTTATAAAACGGGCCGGCACACCGCCGACAACACTGTACGGAGCCACATCTTTAATTACAACCGCCCGACTTCCAATAATAGCGCCGTCACCGATGGTAACCCCGGCCATTATCACGGCCTGATAGTCAATCCAGACATCATTGCCGACTATTATATCCCCCTTGTTGTCCCAGGCCTTAGCCACATCGGACGGGTTTAGATTCCACTGCTGGTAGAAAATGGAAAAGGGATAAGTCGAAAGAGCCTTTTTGGCCTGATTGGCACTATTAAAGAGAAAGGTTGCACCGTAGCCCAGAGAGCAGAATTTTCCGATAATCAGCCGGTCATGGTTGACAGGATAATGGTACAGCAAGTTATTCTTCAGAAAATCCCTGGGATCATTGACGAAATCATCATAAAAAGTATAATCGCCTATCTGAACGCTGGGATCAGATACAACATTTTTAAGATAAACAATTTAATTGTCATTATCACGCGGATAAATTGATTTTTCCGATATAGTCATTTTTTCCTCCGTTTCTGACTATCCATGCCAGACTATACCGGCTGTTGCAATGCATTGCTTCATAAGTTTCCTCCATACATTATTGAACTGTTTATTCAATTAAACATTTCCAATCAGCACTGTTGACAGATTTTCCCGGGCAATGGCGGCCAGTCTGTTCAGCAGGGCGATGTCCGTAGCCGGCCGGTCAGTGTACTGCCGGCGCGGGAAAAAGCGGGTGATGTGCAGCGGAATCGTCCGGTCAACAGAAGCTACCCAGCCGGCCAGATCAGCCATTTCTTTTTCAGTGTCATTGCCGAACGGCACAATAAGAGTCGTCAGTTCGACATGGCTCTGACTGACCGCCTGACGGATAAAATCTATAACCGTCTCCAGATCTCCGCCCAGGGTCTGGTACCATTCGCTGGTAAAGCCCTTCAGGTCGATATTGAATGCGTCAACATAAGGGAGAACGGCTTGCAGCGTTTCTGCTTCAAAGGCGCCGTTGGTAACAACAACATTTTTCATGCCGGCCTGGTGAATCAGCTTAGCGGTATCAAGCACGTATTCGTAGCCGATCAGCGGCTCATTGTAAGTAAAAGCCACCCCGATATTGCCCCGCTTCTTCATGCCGGCCGCAAACTCAGTCAGCCGCTGGGGTGAAACAAATTCCCAGGCCACCGATTCTTCATTGGCACAGGAAATGGCATCATTCTGACAGAACGGGCAGTCCATATTGCAGCCGTAGCTGCCGACCGAAAGGATCTTGCTGCCGGGATAAAAGAAAGCCAGCGGCTTTTTCTCAATGGGATCAAGCGCCAGGGAAGTCAGCCGGCCGTAATTGGTGCAGATACTCTGGCCGCCGTCATTTCTACGCCCGCGGCAGAACCCTGTCTGTCCCTCTTTCAGCCGGCAATGGCGAAAGCAGACCGGACAGGTTATCTCAGCCATGGCGGACGACCTCAAACCGCTGCAGCGTTACTTCTTCGTCAGGATCAATGCCGCCCTTCTGGCGGGCAATGGCAATCTGCTGCTGGATTGTATCAACCCCGTCCAGATCCGGCAGCAGCAGGCCCAGCCGGCTGTCACAGCTGACAATTACACCGTAGCGTTTAACATCCAGCTGGTCGGGTGATGATATGATCTCCGGTGTTCCCAGTACATCGACACTGTACGTCAGATATGGAAGTTCGCTTTCCTTAACCGGGGCAAAACGGGGATCGCGACTACAGGCTGAAATGCCGTTCTGTATTATTTCAGTGGCAATGCTGGCTGTCGTTGGAGCCGTGGTGCCGATGCAGCCCCGCAGCTGGCCAAACAGGTGCAGGGTTGTAAAAACGCCGGCCTGACTGTCAAGCAGCTGTTTTGAAGTATCCGGCGGAACAGCCACCGGCCGGCGTGTTTTGACAAAAGTCTCCACGGCCAGCCGGGCCAGACTGACATATTCATCCTCACTTTTCCGTTTGTCAGAAAGTTTTTGTTTTTCATCATTCAGCTCTGTCTGCAGAAAATGTCTGGTCGCATCAGGTCCGGCATCAGCAAACTGGCAGATGCCGTAGCCTACGCCAAACGGTCCCTGATAAGACAGCTGCCGGCTGCTGACAGCCCGCCCGTCAAAACAGCCCGCCATAATGGTAAATGAGCGGTGGCCGCATTCACCGGCACTGCTGCAGAAGGCTTCGGTAAAGTCAAACAGCCTGCCAAAATCAGACCGGCTCATAACATCCATAATCCGGCTGTCATATTCCGGTCCTGCCGGATCATAGCCATAAGGCCCGTCTTCTTTCAGCCGGTGGGACAGATCGCCGCTGGCAATAACCGCCGTCCGGCGGCCCAGCTTTTCGGCCGTCTGCTGAATCATCATGCCCAAGCGGTAATGGTCGGTCAGCGGAAGTCCGGACAGACCGATGCGCACAATTGGCGGCAGTGGTTTATCACCATAGGCCTGCTGCAGAAAATAAAGCGGGATCATGGTGGCATGATCAAGTTCAGAGGTCTTCTGCCCTTCGGTACCGGCCCTGAAATCATTTTCCCCGGCAGTGCGGCATAATGCGGCCACAAATTCAGTGTCATACCGGATTTTGAAACTGACTTCGCCAGCCCGGTACTGGGCAAAATTTCCGGAAGCCCGCGCCCCGGGTGATATGTGGAACCAGTCAGCATACATCACACTGTGAGGTGTAGTGATAACGATAGTATCCGGCTGACCGGCCGCAATAAAACCGGCGGCCTGGCGGTAGGCATCAACTGTCGCCTGGATTTCCTTTTCTTCACCCCGGCCAACCTGGGGGATGATAAGGGGCGGATGAGGAACCATGATTGCATTAATTATTGTCATATGTGATCCTTTCCCATGCGCATTGTCTCTATATAAATATGATAGCATTGCCAATTCACACTCTCAACTGTGCCCGCAGGTAATACACGTAAAAAAGCCGCCCGTTAAAGGCGGCCTGTCATGCTTATTTCTTTTCTTCTTTGACTGTAGGAGCATCCGGAGCGTTCTTCTGAACACTGGCGATGCCGTTCAAACAGCTTGACTTTTTGGTGTAGCCTTCGGAAGCACCGATAATCTCGCCATTCTTGGCTTTTAAACGGAAACGGAAGGCGCCGGCCTTATCAGCGTAAACTTCATACTTGGGATTCTTTAAAGCCTTGGGTTCGGCAACGGTCTGATCTTCGATATCGGCCATGCAGCATTTCTTTAAGCTGGCAATGCCGCTGTTGCAGGCGGAATCTGAAGCATAAACTTCCGATACCAGAATGATTTCACCGTTGCCGGCTTTCAGATTGAATCTGACTCCCTTAGGTGTCTTCTTAATAACAAATTTCCCCATGATGACCTCCTTTATTGGTTATGGGATGCATTGTTGGTTAGGTCTTCAGCGGTCCAATGGTCCGCCGTTTGATTCCAATGACCTAATACTCTTAAATAGATATTACAATATTTGAAGCCGGCTGACAAAGTTTTTTGACTGTCATCCATTTTCCATAATATGAAATTAAGGTATTTTTCGATTTGACAGCGATACTCAGAATCTCCGCCGGCCTAAAAAGGCCTCCCGTTTAG
>CAYTET010000050.1:0-15798 GCA_964436975.1 uncultured Erysipelotrichaceae bacterium | reverse complement strand
TCTGGATCACCTCGTTTTACGTTTGATGATCCTATGATAACAGGTTGGGACATTTTCCCTTGATAACCATTAAGACATTATCACTTGATAACCACAAAATAATGAAAAAACGGCCAAAATCCTGTTGACAACGGGCGTTTGGCAGGCATATCATAATACCGCTGACTTAATCTGGCCCCTGACGAGGCCAAATTAAAATCAAAAATAAGGCACGCCCGGAAGAGTGTGCTTAGAGAAAGGAGGACATAAATTATGCCTACGATTAATCAGTTAGTTCGCAAGGGAAGAGATCAAAAGGTCTGGAAAACGGCCGCCCCGGCTCTGAGCCGCGGTTACAATTCCTTAAAGCGCCGCCCGACGGAAACAAATTCGCCGCAGATGCGTGGTGTTTGCACCCGTGTCGGGACAATGACTCCGAAGAAGCCTAATTCAGCGTTACGCAAGTACGCCCGTGTCCGTTTAAGCAACGGTATGGAAGTTACGGCTTATATCCCCGGTGTCGGTCATAATCTGCAGGAACACAGTGTTGTTCTGATCAGAGGCGGACGTGTCAGGGATTTGCCAGGTGTGCGTTATCACATCATCCGCGGGACGATGGATTGCGCCGGTGTCGCTGACCGTAACCAGGCCCGTTCACTATACGGTGCCAAAAAGCCCAAGAAGTAAAAAGTTGATCAGAAAGGAGTAATTTGAAATGCCTAGAAAAGGACATATTGCAAAGCGGGACGTTCTGCCCGATCCGATTTACAATTCAAAGCTTGTCACTCGTCTGATCAACAAAATTATGATCGACGGTAAGCGTGGCACAGCCCAGACGATTCTATACAACGCTTTCGAAATCGTTAACGAGAAAACCCAGCAGCCGGCTATGGAGGTTTTCGAAAAAGCGCTGGATAACATTATGCCGGCCATTGAATTAAAGGCCCGCCGCGTTGGCGGATCCAACTACCAGGTTCCTACGGAAGTTTCCCAGGAACGCAAGCTGACCCTTGGTCTGCGCTGGCTGGTGAACTATTCCAGACTGCGCTCTGAAAAGACGATGGAGCAGCGGCTGGCCAGTGAAATCATTGATGCTTCCAACGGCACCGGCGGTGCAGTTAAGAAGCGTGAAGACACTTACAAGATGGCTGATGCCAACAAAGCATTTGCCCATTACCGTTATTAATACAACTCATGGTGTTTACAAGGAGGTAAATTATGCCCCGTGAATTTGATTTACAGCATACGCGCAATATAGGAATCATGGCTCATATCGATGCCGGTAAAACGACAACGACCGAGCGCATTCTTTACTATACCGGCCGGACGCACAAAATCGGTGAAACCCATGACGGCACCGCCACTATGGACTGGATGGATCAGGAGCGGGAACGTGGTATTACTATCACTTCTGCTGCCACCACCTGCCATTGGAAAGGCTATCGTGTAAATATCATAGATACGCCGGGGCATGTCGACTTTACGGTTGAAGTCGAGCGCTCGCTGCGCGTGCTGGATGGGGCAGTTACCGTGCTTGATGCTAAAGCCGGTGTTGAGCCGCAGACGGAAAACGTCTGGCGGCAGGCTTCCAAATTCGGTGTTCCGCGCATCGTGTTCGTCAATAAGATGGATTCGACCGGCGCCGATTTCTACATGTCATGTGCATCAATCAAAACCAGACTTGGTGCCATCTCCTGTCCGATTCAGCTGCCGATTGGGGTTGAAGCCCATTTCGACGGTGTCATCGATATCATTGAGCGCAAGGCCTACGCCTTCTCCGATGATGTCACCAAGCCGGACCAAGAAATTGATATTCCGGCTGACATGAAGGATAAGGTCGAAGAGTACCGGACCAAGCTGATTGAGTGTGTTTCCGATTATGATGACGATTTCATGATGAAAGTTCTGGAAGGCAGTACGGTTTCCGTCGACGAGATTAAGGAAGCTGTCCGCAAAGCGGTCATCAGCGGCAATTTCTTCCCGGTCATGGCCGGAGCAGCCTATAAGAACAAAGGTGTCATCCAGATGCTGGATGCCATCATCGATTATCTGCCTTCACCGCTGGATATGCCTCCGATGAAGGTTCTGAAGGAAAAAGATGAAGGCCGCCAGATTGTGGCGGACGACAGCGCACCTTTCTGCGCCCTGGCATTCAAGATTACAACCGATCCCTATGTCGGCCGGCTGACTTATTTCAGAGTCTATGCCGGAACGGCCAAAGCCGGTTCGTATGTCTACAATGCAACTAAGGACCAGAAGGAAAGACTGGGCCGGCTGCTGATTATGCATGCCAACCACCGGCAGGATATTGATGAAGTATACGCCGGCGATATTGCCGCGGCGGTCGGTTTCAAATATACCGGCACCGGCGATTCGCTGTGTGATGAAGATCATCCTGCTATTCTGGAATCAATGGAGTTCCCGGAACCCGTCATTAACATGTCGGTTGAACCCAAGACCCGCAATGACCAGGATAAGATGGCGGTCGCTCTGCAGAAGCTGTCCGAAGAAGACCCAACCTTCAGAACTTATACCGACCCCGATTCCGGCCAGACTATTATTGCCGGTATGGGCGAACTGCATCTGGACATCATCATGGACCGGATGAAGCGTGAATTCGGTGTGCAGGCCAATGTCGGCCGGCCGCAGGTTGCCTACCGCGAAACCATCAGGAAGAGCGGCGAGGTCGAAGGCCGGTTCATCCGCCAGTCCGGCGGTCACGGCCAGTACGGCGATGTCTGGGTCCGGTTTGAACCGAATCCGGGCAAAGGATTTGAATTTGAAGATGAGACAGTCGGCGGCAGTGTTCCCAAGCAGTTCATCAAGCCGACCGAGGAAGGCCTGCGGTCTTCCCTGTCCGGCGGTCTGATTGCCGGCTATCCGATTATTGATATCAAGGCGACGCTGTTTGACGGCTCCTTCCATGAAGTCGACTCCAGTGAAAACGCGTTTAAGATTGCGGCCAGTCTGGCTATGAAGGGCGCAGCCAACAAGTGCGACCCGGTCCTGCTGGAACCGATCATGAACGTTGAAATTACCGCTCCCAGTGAGTATCTGGGCTCCGTAATGGGCGACGTCACATCCCGGCGCGGTCAGATTGTTGATCAGATCGAACAGGGCAATGCCATTGTCGTCAAGTCAATGGTTCCGCTGTCAGAGATGTTTGGCTACGCTACTGATTTGCGCAGCTTCACCCAGGGCCGCGGCAACTACATGATGCGGATGGATCATTACGCTGAAGTGCCTAAGGCGATCATGGAAAAGATCATTAAGGACAGCAGCGCCAAGTAAGGCAAATGATATTGCTTTATTTAAGGTAATGCATTAAAATGATATTGCTTTTAACAAATAAAAACCAAATTTAAAAGGGAGGAAGTTAATATGGCAAAGCAGAAGTTTGACAGAAGCAAACCCCATGTCAATATTGGCACCATCGGTCATATCGACCATGGCAAAACCACACTGACATCGGCTATCACCAAAGTGTTGGCTAAGAAGGGTCTGGCTGAAGCTGAAAACTACGACCAGATCGACAAGGCGCCGGAAGAGAAGGCCCGTGGCATCACGATTAATGCCCACCATGCCGAATACACCACTGAAAAGCGCCATTATGCCCACGTGGATTGCCCGGGGCATGCTGACTACATTAAGAATATGATTACCGGCGCAGCCCAGATGGATGGTGCCATCCTGGTTGTTGCCGCTCCGGACGGACCGATGCCGCAGACCAGCGAGCACGTCCTGCTGGCCCGTCAGGTCGGTGTTCCCCGTATCGTTGTTTTCCTGAACAAGTGCGATATGATGGCCGGCCAGGAAGATTTCATTGACCTGGCTGAAGTTGAAATCCGTGAACTGCTGAACAAGTATGGCTTCGATGGCGATAACACCCCGATTATCCGCGGGTCTGCCCTGAAGGCCATGGAAGGCGATCCGGAAGCCGAAAAGGCGATTCTGGAGTTGATGGATGCGGTTGATGAATGGATTCCGACCCCGGTTCGTGATACTGAAAAGCCGTTCCTGATGGCTGTTGAAGACACCATGACCATTTCCGGCCGTGGCACTGTCGCTACCGGCCGTGTCGAGCGCGGTATCGTCAAGCCGATGGATCCTGTTGAAATCGTCGGTATCAAGCCGACCCAGAAGACGGTTGTTACTTCGCTGGAAATGTTCCGCAAGACGCTGGACTTTGCCGAAGCCGGTGACAACGTCGGCGCGCTGCTCCGCGGCATCAGCCGTGAGCAGATCGAGCGTGGTCAGGTTTTAGCCAAGCCGGGTTCCGTTTTACCTCATACCAAGTTCAAGGCGCAGGTTTACGTTCTGACCAAGGATGAAGGCGGACGGCATACTCCGTTTGTTACCAACTATCGTCCGCAGTTCTATTTCCGGACAACTGATATTACCGGTGTCATCACCCTGCCCGAAGGCAAGGATATGGTTATGCCGGGCGATAATATCGAAATGACTGTTGAACTGATTCACCCGATCGCTGTTGAGCAGGGCACCAAGTTCTCCATCCGTGAAGGCGGCAAGACCGTCGGCGCGGGCAACGTTACCGATATCATTGCTTAATCAGATTAATTATTGAAGAGCCCGAAGAAATTCGGACTCTTTTTTGTTTCAGTCCGGCGGTAAAAGGGAGCCGCCAAAACCATATAATATATAGAAATCTGTAGTTTTACCGAAACGAAAAAGGGGAGCCGTCATCTAATCCGGATGATACCCCCTTTTATATAGTTTTACTGTTTGTTAACCAGACCTTTTCGTCAGACAGATTATCGATATGCTAATAAGCAGGGTTAAATACCGGTTAACCCTGGAATTGCCTTAATGCTTGGCTTTCTCTGAATCCCGCCAGTTGCCCTGATATTTATTAAGCAGATCAGTAAAGCGTTTAGTTGTAAGATGCGGCCGGGTGATGGCACTGCCGACAATGACCGCATAGGCCCCCAGGTAGATAACCTTCATGGCATCTTCCGGTGTATAGATATGTCCTTCCATCATCATGTAGACATCATTGCCGAAGTTGCGGCACATTCTGGCAAATTCGCGCAGGTCGGGTCCTTCAATATTGGATGTTGCCTTTGTATAGCCATACAGGGTCGGAGCCACAATATCGGCCCCCATCCTGACGGCATGTTCGGCTTCTTCATAGTTTGAGACATCCGCAAAGATTATGGCCGTCGGTATTTCCTTTTTCACCTGCGTCAGCAGATCCCAGGCGACGGTTCCTTCATGCGTTTTCTGCCGGGTGCAGTCGAGAGCGATGATTTCAGCGCCGGCGGCATAGACAGCCCGGGCTTCTTGAATCGTTGGTGTAATGAAGACATCGGTATTATCATGCCAGACTTTCCACAGGCCGATCAACGGCAGCTCCGGGATCGCCTGCTTGATGGCTTTAATCTGCTCCGGACTGTTGGCCCGGATGCCGACGGCGCCGCCCCAGCGGGCGGCTTCGGCCATTTTTACGGCCATATCCGGAGTATAGATCGGATCGTCAGCCTGCACCTGACAGGAGACAATCAGGCCGCCCTGCATGGATTCAATAAGCTGCTTCTTTTTTGGATCAGTGGTATTCATTTTATCAGTTTCCCTTCCTGTGCTTCAGCACATATGATATTGGCCGGCTGCGGTCTATTCTTTGGATAACTGTCGGTAATGACGCAGTCAAACAGGTCCAGTTTTGCGAATACTGCCATTGCCCGCACATCAAACTTTGAAGAATCAGTGAGAAGAATATTCTTATTGCTGCGCCTGATGGCCTGCTTTTTAACCGCAGCGATCGGTTCACTGAACACGCTGACTTCACCGGTTTCAAGGTCGATGCCGTTGGCTCCGATGAAGGCACAGTCAATGTTGAATTGATCTAGCATTTGCAGGGCCAATGATCCTGCGACGGTATCATATTCACGCTGATAGCTGCCGCCGATCAGATAAACATCGCCCTGAAACCAAGCCGGAATGCGATTGGAGACATAGGTGCTTGGGGTAACAATCTGCAGATGCTTATTCTGCAGCCAGGGAAGCAGATAGGCCGGCGTAGTGCCGCTGTCCAGAAAGATGCAGCTGCCGTCTTTGATAAATTCGGCCGCGGCGGCGGCAATCAGGCGCTTCTGTGCGGTATTGGTATTCTGGCGGGAAGATACCGAGGGCTCGCTGTAGATGCTGCGAGCCAAAGCCTCCTCCGCCTCACAACTGGCCGCTCCGCCTCTCTCTCTGACAATTCTTCCGCTCTGCTGTAGTTCGGTCAGATCCCTTATGACACTGGAGCGGGAGATGTTCAGCTCGACCTGCAGCTGACTGATGGACAGAAACGGTTTCTGTTTCAGAAGCGCCTCTATGCGGTACAGTCTTTCTTTCTTCAGCATTTTTTCTAGCCTCCAATCCGGACATCCAGTCCAAGTCTGCTTCCATACTCCATCATCTGCTTCAGTTCTTCCTTGGGCAGCTGCGGATGACCATCATAGGGATATTCTTTGTTCATCTGGGCCCACTTGGCAACGGCCATGGTGTGGTAGGGCAGCAGGTCGGCCCGGGTAAATCCAAATGATTTAATTTTATCAAGAATTTGCGGAATGGTATTTTGTCCGCAGTTGAATCCTGGAATGACCGGAATCCGGATAACCGTCCTTTCGGGACAGTGCTGCCCCAGCAGTTTCAGGTTGGCATCAATCATCGGCATATCCGCTCCGGTAACTTTTAAAAGGGTCTGCTGGTTGACATGCTTCTGATCAAACAGGAAAAGGTCAATCCATGGCATGGCCTCAAGCAGAGCTTCTGTACTGTAGAAACCGGCCGTTTCAACAGCCGTATGCAGCCCGTTTGCCTTGGCCAGCTGCAGCAGTTCAATCAAACCGTTTTTCTGCCGAAAGGGCTCGCCGCCGGATATGGTGATTCCGCCGTTGCTCTGGCGGTAGTAATCGATGTCTTTCATGACTTCATGCATGATTGCAGCGCTGGTCATGGCAGTGCCGGCAAAACTGATTGCATCATTCAGACAGACGGTCTCACACTGGCGGCAGGCTGTGCACCGGCTCTGATCGACTGACCAGCAGTCTTTCAGATTAATGGCCTGGACCGGGCAGACAGCGGCACATTGTCCGCAGCCCGTGCATTTTAGCTGGTCATGCATCAGCACA
Organism: uncultured Erysipelotrichaceae bacterium; assembly: GCA_964436975.1. Lineage (GTDB taxonomy): Bacteria > Bacillota_I > Bacilli_A > Erysipelotrichales > Erysipelotrichaceae > CAYTET01. Next base: position 8,683 of record CAYTET010000050.1, on the reverse strand, counting down.
GGGCGCCGGCTCCACGATTCCGGATTGGCACACCAGGGGCAGTGCATTCCGCAGCCTTTGAAAAACACAACTGTTCGGATACCCGGCCCGTCGTGGGTCGCAAACCGCTCAATGTTGAATATCTCAGTCATAGAGCATTCTCGAAAGCAGTTCATTCTGCACGGCCGCCGGCAGATCGACAAAGCGGGCACTGTAGCCAGCAACCCGGACAATCAGATCCGGATAGTTTTCCGGATGCTTCTGGGCATCCTCCAGCTGGCCCCAGTCTACCACCGTCACCATCAACTGACAGCCGCCCTTGTTAAAGTAGGTCTTAAACAATTGTCTGACCTTGGTTTCATCCTCATGCATCATGCGGGGGGTAAAGCGCATATTCTGCACGCTGCCACCGTGATATTTTGCCTGAAACTTTGCCAAAGAATTCAGGCAGGCCGTCGGTCCGCTTAAGGCGGCGCCGCCCTGGGGGTTATTTGCCGGATTCATAAAGACTCCCGCATGCCGGCCATCCATAGAGGCGGCCGTCTGAAGTCCCCAGTCCGTATTGGTCTGATTGTTGGAGATGACAATCAGGTAGTAGCCCATGTGCCGCTTGATTCCGGCATCCCTGACTCCTTTGGCAACATATTCAAATAGATCATTGGCTGTTTCATCACAGCCGGCATCATCATTGCCGTATTTTGCCACATGGAGCAGATCGTGCCGCATTTTCTCATTGCAGCTAAAGTCGTGGCAGACCGCATCATTTACTTCCTTCAGTGTGTACAGGTGCTTTTCATATACCACCTGTTTTACGGCATACAAAGCATCGGAAGCATTAATGTTGCCATAAGTCTCATTTGTGCCGCCCAGTATTTCCACCCCGCCATCCAGCAGGGCGGCCCCCCGCGCTAGACAGTCATCCATCAGAAGCGACGGGAAAAGGAAAGACACTTCCCGATTCATCACTTCATAGGAGTGCTGCTGGGCCGCGGCACTGAGGTTGATATAGTAGTCAAGCATAATGTGATACTGATCCAGCAGGGCTTTGTAGCTTGTAAGTTCGGCCGCATCTTTCAGTTTTACCGGGCCGGCTTTGTAAAGGCCATCCATGGGATCAATACCGCTGTTAACGGTTATCTGCAGGATCTTCACCAGATTCAGAAGGGTGTTGGGTGTGCCGACACTTTTGCCCTGGATGACAAACTCGCCGCAGCCAAACGGCACATACTGCGCGGCATCGGCATGGCTGATGCGCATGGCATATTCCACCGCCGGCACATTGACGTCATCATTGTAGAGGGTGGGATAGGTTGCCCCTGAGGCAATGCAGTCATAAGCCATGTCCATGATATCCTTAGGGGTTTCATGATTGAACCGCAGTGTAAACTGCGGTTCAACATATCTTGTATCGCGGCAGACTCTGAGACAGATCCTGGTAAAAAGATCGCCGGCTTGTGCATCGGTTCTTCCATAGCCGCCGACAATGATTCTGCCGTTGACCGTGGTTCTTCTGTTTTCAATCAGTTTCCAGAGTGATTTAAGATAGCGGTAAGCATGCTCTTCGGTAATGAGACCGCGGTCAATATCATGTTTCAGATAGGAGCCGAGCACATTGTCCATACGGCCATAGTTAATACAGCCGGCACACAGGGCATACAGCCAGAACAGCTGCAGGGCCTGATGAAAAGTTGCCGGCTTATGGTTTTTGATATATTCAAGATCCGCTTTCATCAGCCGCCGGTCTTTGTTTACCGTCGCATTATCTGAAACTGCCAGCTGATCGGCCAGGTCAATCTGGTACTGAATGACCTGTTTAAACAGAACCATGGCCTGCTGCGCACAGTTAATGAATTCGTTGCGCGGTTTTGCCTGAAGCAGCTTAATCATGCCGTCAACGCCATAGTCCATAAGCTTGCCGTAATCAAGCATCATGCCGGAAAGCCTTGCCGTGGCCATCATCGGATAGCGGCAGTCAATGAATCTTCCGGTTGTAGTATCATTCAATACGTCTTTGCAGTAGAGGGCTTTGACATCATGATCAGCCCAGAATTCATACAGGGCATCAACGCGGTGTTTATCCTTGGCACTGTTAAAGAGGTCTTTCATGGCCCGCAGCTTGTCAAATACACAGTAATGGCCTACTCCGCCAAGGCTGGTTACACATCCAAAGCCGATCGGCAGAAAGTCCAGTCTTCCGGCAATCAGATCATCCGGCTCGATGGAGCGGAACATCCGGGGATAAATTACCTTGAGGCAGTTGATCTCTCTGACCGCCTTGTCCTTATCCATATTGTCCTGATAGACCCTAGTATATGCCTCCATGATTTCAAGCTGCTGGAGCGGGGTCTTTTCACTGGGCAGCCGGCGTGATACCTCGACATTCTGGGGGCCATCAATGCTGATCTTCTTCACTGGCGCTGTCCTCCTGGCTGTTACAGTTTCAGAATAGGCCCGATTTCATAATGTGTCAATATGCTTCATAAACGTTCAATATGATTCATATTGCCGAAAGCTTATTTGTTTCCGGCCGCGGCAGATTTAACCAAAAAGGATTGCGGGACGGCCTGAAGCAGCCGGCGGAAAGCCTAATCTTCAATAGGGCCGGCCGGTTTATTAATCAGGTTTTTAAAGTCTTGACGGTGAATTGGGCTGTCGTGTATGGTATAGTAGTTAAAACAAGGAAGGTAATAGAACCATGATTGGTATTATTCTTATGAGCCATGGCCCGATGGCCGAAGGCATGCTGAATTCCTCGAAGTTGTTTTTTGGCGACGACATTGCCCAGGTTAAGGCCCTGTGCCTGAAAGCCGAGGACAATCCTGAATTATTCGATGAGCGGATCAAGGAAGCCATCGGTGAAGTTGATGACGGCCATGGTGTGGTAGCCATGTGCGATCTGCTGGGCGGAACGCCGTCCAACCGGGCCGCTTACTGTCTCAATGACCGGGTTAAGGTTATCACCGGAATGAATTTCACCATGCTGCTGGAACTTCTAGGCAAGCGGCTGGGCATCGAAGACGTCAAGGATGTGGATATTAACGAGCTGATGAACGTCGGCAAAGACGGCATCCAGTGCCTGAATGACCTGCTGAAAGGCTAATCAGGAACCAATTAAACTGAATATTAATGCAGAAGAGCCTGACAGATGCGCCTTTGGCGGTCCGAGGGGCTCTTTTTTAGCCCCGAAAAAGGGGTTTTGGCGGCCGCCCGGACCGGCGGAAAGAGAAGAATTACAAAAAAAACGGCGGAACGAAAATAAAAAGGTTAAAAAAGATTGCATTAAATAAGGGTTTTTGGTATCATGTTCGTTGCGACCGCGTTGATATGCGAGGTTGCCGGCACACTGATAGACGTTGTCATGGTGTGAGCCGGGTAATTCGCAGGGAGCGGGTCCATTCACTGAAATGGACGATAGCAAGGAGGAAATATCCATGGCAAAGAATACTGTCCGCATTCGTCTAAAGGCCTATGAGCATCGGACTCTGGATGCTGCCAGTCAGAAAATTGTGACGACAGCTCAGGAGCACGGCGCCAAAAAGGTCATCGGCCCGGTACCCCTACCGACCGAAAAGCAGGTTGTAACCATCCTGCGCGCTGTTCATAAGTATAAGGATTCCCGTGAGCAGTTTGAGATCAGAACCCACAAGCGTCTGATCGAGATTATCGGACCGACAGCTGAAACTGTCGATGCCCTGACCCGTTTGGATCTGCCCAGCGGTGTTGACATTGAAATCAAGTTATAGGAACACGAGGTGAAGAACAAATGAAAGGTTTAATTGGACGCAAGATAGGCATGACTCAAGTCTTTACGACCGATGGTGAACTGATCCCCGTTTCCGTCGTTGAAGTAGGCGTCAATGTTGTCATGCAGAAGAAAACCGTTGAAACAGACGGTTACAGTGCTTTGCAGCTGGGGCTGCAGGATGTTAAAGAGTCCCGGGCGACCAAAGCGGCCATCGGCCATGCCAAAAAGGCTGACGGCAAAGTTAAGCAGTATTACCGGGAGATCAGATCCGACGAGATGGCAAATCTCAATGTCGGTGATGAAGTAAAAGCCGATCTGTTTGCGGTCGGCGACATCGTCGATGTCAGCGGCACATCCAAAGGCAAAGGCTATATGGGTGCGGTTTACCGCAACAACCAGACCCTGGGTCCCGAGACCCACGGCGTCGGTCCCATCCAGCGTCAGCCCGGCTCCATGGCCACTATCGGCCGTAATAACGGCATCATCAACAAGGGCCGTATCATGGCTGGTCATGAAGGAACCTATACCACAACCAATCAGAATATGCAGGTCGTCGCCGTTGACATGACCAACAATCTGCTGCTGATCAGGGGCAATATCCCCGGTCCGCGCAAGGGTCTGGTTATGGTTAAGACCACAGCCAAGCCGGTCAAGCATGTCGAGCCCAAGGCCCTGGTAAGTTATGCCAGTGCCGCAAGTGAAGAACAAGCCGAGCAGCCGGCGGCTGAAGATACCAAGGAGGCTTAATCGTCATGGCAGACAATAAAGTGATCGTTAAAGTCTATGACCAAAAGGGTCAGCCGGTCAAAGACTTACAGCTAGACAGCAAAGTATTCGGCATCGAGCCCAACCAGCAGGCCATGTTTGATGCCGTCGTCATGCAGCAGGCTTCCCTGCGGCAGGGCACGGCTGACACCAAGGGCCGCAGCGAAGTTGCCGGCGGCGGCAAGAAGCCGTGGCGCCAGAAAGGCACCGGTCATGCCCGTCAGGGTCATACCAGAGCTCCGCAGTGGCGCGGCGGCGGCATCGTCTTCGGACCGACTCCCCGCAGCTATAAGTATTCTTTGAACCGCAAGGTCCGCCGGCTGGCTTTGAAGTCATATCTGACTCTGAAGGTCAGCAGCAATGAGTTGAAGGTTGTTGACAGCATCAAGATGGATGCCGTCAAGACCAAGGATTTCGTCAAGATCATGAATGATCTGGGCGTCGATCGGAAAACCCTGTTTGTGGTTGAGGAAAGCGAAGACTGGCAGAACATGTGGCTGTCGCTGCGCAACCTGCCCAATGCTTCATTCGTCATTTCCGAAGGCATCAACTGCCTGGAACTGGCTGATGCCAACAGCGTTGTGGTAACCGAGGCCGCCATTAAGAAGATCGAGGAGGCCCTGCAGTAACATGAGCAACGCTAGAGACATTATCATCCGCCCGGTTGTCACTGAAAAGACAATGAAGGCGCAGGAGACGGATAACAAGGTGACCTTTGAGGTTGCCAAAGACGCCAACAAGACGGCGGTCAAGCTGGCCGTTGAGGAAATCTTTAAAGTAAAAGTTGACAAGGTAAATATTGTCAACACCCCCACCAAGAACAAGAGAGTTGGCAGATACTCCGGCACTGTCGGCGGTATCCGCAAGGCTATTGTCAAGCTGGCTGAGGGCAGCACCATTGATCTTTACAACAAAGATTAATTAAGAACTGCTGAAATATCGGAAGATAACGCTATTTCCGGAAAATTTGCGTAAGGAGGAAAACCCATCGTGGCTATCAAGAAGTATAACCCGACGACCCCGGGCCGTCGTGGGATGACATCACTGTCATTTGATGAGATCACCACCAGTAAGCCGCAGCGCTCACTGCTGGCCCCGATCAAGTCAAAGGGCGGCCGCAACAATAACGGCCGCATTACTACCCGTCATCAGGGCGGCGGACATAAACGCGCCTACCGTCAGATTGACTTTAAGCGGAACAAGGACAATATCCCTGCTACCGTGGCAACCATTGAATACGATCCTAATCGGACAGCCAATATTGCTCTACTGCATTATGCTGACGGTGAAAAGCGCTATATCATCGCTCCTGAAGATCTGAAAGTCGGCATGACGATTGTCAGCGGCCAGTCCGCTGATATCAAAGTCGGCAACTGCTGCGAAATGCGCAAGATCCCCGATGGAACCATGATTCATAACATTGAACTGCAGCCGGGCAAGGGCGCCCAGATGGTCCGCTCCGCCGGGTGCAGCGCCCAGATTCTGGGCAACGAAGATAAGTATGTCATTATCCGTCTGTCTTCAGGCGAAGTCAGAAGGATTCTGGGCAACTGCCGGGCTACCATCGGCATCGTCGGCAACGGCGATCACAGTCTGGTAAACCTGGGCAAAGCCGGCCGCACCCGCTGGATGGGTGTCCGTCCGACCGTCCGTGGTTCGGTTATGAACCCGGTTGACCATCCGCACGGCGGCGGCGAAGGCCGCGCTCCGGTTGGCCATGCTTCACCGATGACACCGTGGGGCAAGAAAGCTTTAGGTGTCAAGACCCGCCGCAAGAAGAAAGCTTCGACCAAGCTGATCGTGCGCCGGCGTAACGGTAAGTAAGGCAAGGAGGGAAACAGAAACATGAGTCGTAGCATTAAAAAGGGTCCTTTCTGTGATCCGTATCTGCTTAAAAGAGTCGAGGCTCTGAGCAAGAGCGGCAAAAAAGAGGTCATCAAGACCTGGTCACGCCGTTCTACTATCTTCCCCTCGTTTGTCGAATATACCTTCGCGGTCTATAACGGCAAGGAACATGTCCCGGTTTACATTACCGAAGACATGGTAGGTCATAAGCTTGGTGAGTTTGTGCCGACGAGAAAATTCGGCGGCCATAACACCAATGTTGAAGCCCAGGAACGCAGCGCTGCTGCGGCCGCGGCCCCGGCATCAGGCAGTTCTGCCTCGGCTGCTCCGGCCGCTGCTGCTCCGGCAGCCGCCCCTGCTGGCGAAGAGAAATAGGAGGACGTGAAAAATGGAAGTCAAAGCTACTGCAAAGACTGTCAGAGTCGCGCCCCGCAAAGCGCGCCTGGTCCTGGATCTGATTCGCGGCAAGGATATCAAAGAAGCGCAGGCTATTTTGAAGTTCACCCCGCGCTATGCCTCGGAAGTGGTTCTCAAAGTATTGAATTCGGCTGTTGCCAATGCCACGCATAACCACAGCCTGTCCAGTGACAATTTATTTGTCAAAGCCTGCTGGGCTGATGAAGCCCGCACCCTGAAACGCTGGATGCCCCGTGCCAAGGGCTCAGCCGATCAGATCATGAAGCGTCAGAGCCACATCACTGTGGTTGTTGAAGAAAGAGCGTAAGGGGGAAACGAAACATGGGTCACAAAGTATCACCGATCGGCATGCGCGTCGGCGTCATCCGTGATTGGGAGTCCCGCTGGTATGCTGATAAGGAATATGGCAATCTTCTGACCGAAGATGTCAAAATCCGTAATTATCTGTATTCCCAGCTGACGGGCGCCGCGGTAAGCCATATCGAGATCGAACGTACCAAGAATCAGGTTCAGATCGCCATTCGCTCTGCCCGTCCCGGTGTCATCATCGGAACCAACGGCGAAAAGATTGAACAAATGAAAAAGTATCTGGTCAAAATGACCAATGGCAAGAAAATCAACCTGAAGGTTGTTGAAATTGCCAATCCGGATCTGGATGCCTATCTGGTTGCCCAGTCCATTGCCGAACAGCTGGAAGCGCGTGCTTCATTCAGAACCACGCAGAAGAGAGCTATTCAGAAGACAATGCGCGCCGGGGCCAAAGGCATCAAGACTGTTGTTTCAGGCCGCTTAGGCGGAGCTGATATCGCCCGCAAGGAAGGCTATTCAGAGGGTATCGTCCCCCTGCATACCCTGCGCGAGGATATCGACTATGCCTTATGCGAAGCCAAGACAACCTACGGGCGCTTAGGTGTGAAGGTCTGGATCTGCCGCGGTGAAGTCAAGCGCGGTGAAATGGTCAAAGAGCCGGAAGCACCCAAGATGGCTCCGCGCAATGACAGACGGCGCGATAACCGTGATGGCCGCCGGCCAAACGGCAATCGCAATTTCCGTTCTGCCAATCCGACTGCTGTCAAGCCTGCTGAAACCCAGCCGGCCGCTGAGACAGCCGCCAGTCAGGAGGTAGCACAGCATGTTGATGCCTAAGAGAACAAAGTATCGCCGTCCGCACCGCGTCAGTTATGACGGGCGCAGCAAAGCCGGCCGGCAGATCACTTTCGGTGAATACGGTCTGGTAGCGGAAGAGGGCGCTTATGTCAACAGCAATCAGCTGGAGGCAGCCCGTGTTGCCATGACCCGTTATATGAAACGTGGCGGTCAGACCTGGATTAAGGTCTTCCCGCATCTGGCGAAAACCAAAAAGCCGCTGGAAGTACGTATGGGATCCGGCAAGGGCGCACCCGACAGCTGGGTAGCTGTCGTTTCCCCGGGCCGCATCGTGTTTGAGGTTGCCGGCGTTGACGAAGCTACGGCGCATGAAGCGCTGCGGCTGGCCGCCAGCAAGCTGCCCATCAAGACCCGCTTTGTGCATAAGGGTCAGGAGGCCAAGTAACCAATGGAAAAGATTAAAGAAATCCGCGATCTGAGCGATGCCGATCTGCTCACCAAGATCGATACCCTCAAGGAAGAGCTGTTCAATCTGCGCTTCCAGCAGGCTACCGGTGTCCTGGAGAATCCGGCCCGCATGAAAGAGATCCGCAAGACTATTGCCCGCATCAAGACCGTTTTGACGGAGCGCAGTGCCGATCGGGCACAATAAGGAGGACTGTGAAACATGGCAACTGAAGAAAGAACCCATCGCAAGGTTTACAGCGGTGTCGTCGTCTCCGATAAGATGAATAAATCTATCGTTGTCGAGATCCCGGTCCTGCGTAACCACAAGATGTATGGCAAGCATGTGAAGGGTCATAAGAAGTTTGTGGCCCATGATGA
>CAYTET010000049.1:0-16923 GCA_964436975.1 uncultured Erysipelotrichaceae bacterium | reverse complement strand
CCCTTCTTAAAGGACTTCTCATCTTCAGCCGTGATATAGCTCTTGATGATGCCCTGCGGGGTGTCGACTGTCATTTCCAGATAATGGCCCAGCATCATAACGGTCCGGACGACGCCGTCCAGATCGCCGCCGGTGCCATGGGTAGCAGATACATTCTCCGGCCTGACCGCAATATTGCGGCCGGTCTTGGTGGTGACAAAGTTCATTTCGCCGATGAAGCCGGCGACAAAGCGGGTGGCCGGATGGTCGTAAATCTCACGTGGACTGCCTTCCTGCTCAATGTGGCCCTTGCTCATGACCACGATGCGGTCAGACAGCATCATGGCCTCTTCCTGGTCATGGGTGACGAAGACAACGGTTATCTTCAGGTCGGTCTGGATCTTTCTCAATTCTTCACGCATCTGCATTCTGATCTTGGCATCCAGGGCCGAGAAAGGTTCATCCAGCAGCAGCACTTCCGGTTTCAGCAGAAGCGATCTGGCGATGGCGATACGCTGCTGCTGACCGCCGGACATCTGGTTGGGATACTTTTCCTCATATCCTTCCATATGGACCAACTTGAGCACATCAGCAATCTGCTTTTTACGCTCTTCTTTTTCAATGTGGCGCAACTTAAGACCGAATTCCAGATTGCCGTAAACGGTCATATGCGGCCACAGGTTATAGCTTTGGAAGACCATGGAGGTCGGCCGCTTTTCCGGAGACAGTGCGACGATTGACTTGCCGTCAATCAGAATGTCGCCGTCGGAGATATCGTTGAAACCGCCGATGGAGCGCAGAATGGTTGTCTTGCCGCAGCCGGAAGGGCCCAGCAGGGTGACCAGTTCGCTTTCATGAACCGTCAGATTGATATTTTTGACTCCGTCGCTGTTGTTATACAGCTTGGTCATATTGATTATTTCAAGTTTTACTTTGTCAGACATAATTGACCCCCTTGGCTTATTGGCTTAATGCGGTAAATGCGTTTTGGCTTAACCCATCTTGAATCCCTGCGACATCGTATCAGCGTTGATATACTTGCGCATGATCAGAAGCAGCAGCAGGTTAGGAATAATGATAATCAAGGCAAAGACAGCGCCGGCGGTAGCCGGATAGTCCAGAATGACACCATACATTTCCGTCATCATGGTGCGGTACTGCGGCAGACCAACCATCAGTGTACCGACACTTTCGCCTAATGAACCAATGAATGAATACATGATAGCGACCACGATTCCCGGCCAGGCAATCGGCAGGGTTACCGAGAAGAAAGTCTTGACCGGGCCGGCTCCGGCATCCCGGGCAGCTTCTTCCTGATTGCGCGGGACATTGCGGAAAGCACTGGAAGGCAGCCAGATCATCTGCATCATGGAGCCCAGCATATGAATCAGCAGAACACCGACAAATGTTCCCATCAGGCCGATCTTATAGTAGATAATGCCTATTGATGTATACATACCGATCTTGGGGAAAGCATTTCCCAGCAAAAATGAGAACATAACCAGTTTGCGGCCCTTGAAGTTATACCGGGCCAGCACATAAGCGGCCGGAATGCAGATCAGCATGGAAGCTGCTGTGGAGCAGAACGCAAAGAGAAATGAATAGAAGATTGATTTAGGGACATTGGGCTGACCTAAGACATAGGCCCACCATTTAAAGCCCCATTCCGATGGCAGGATATCGCCGGCGGCATATTTGTTGGAAAAGGCCAGAATGACCGAATACATCAGCGGGGCGTAGAAAAACAGCAGGAAGACCAGCAGGATGATAATTTCAAAAAAACGCTTGCGTCCCAAAGCCCTTTTTACGCTCTTAAGCGCATAGGGCGATGCCGGTTTTTCCTTTTTGGTTTTCTCTTTCATGATTGGCTCCTTTCCTGATCTTCTGATTCCATATACTTCTGACGGATGCTAACGGCCGATGCCGGCTGCAGAGTAGTTATATTGGCAACCTGCGCCTGCAGCAGCCGGCTGATTTCTTCCGGTTTGTCGACTGTCCATACTGACAGCGGTATCTGCTGCTGGCGGGCCTGGCTGATCACTTCATCGCTGGCCAGCACCCAGGGCAGATTCAAGCCGGCCACATTCAGCTGACTGATCCACTGCCAGATTAACCGGCGCTGAGAATCACTGATCGTAAAGTCTCTGACAAAAGCCCAAGGTTTATTCATCAGGGTGGCAAAATCGGCGATGCGCCCGCTGGCCCACAGTTGGGGCAGATAGGCATACTTGATTACTTCTTCCAGATTTATGAAGCATGTTGTAGCGGCCGCAATGCCGGGATCACGGACCAGCTGGACCGGGTCAGTGCAGCCGGTAATAATCAGACGTTCTTTTGTCAGGCCGTACTGATAAGCCATATCAATAGTACGGTACAGGGCCGCCTGCTCTTTGATGTCGCAGTTCAGCCGCAGCTTTGTAGGAGCGACCTGAGCCAGAACGGTTTCAAACAGAGGCTTGCCCTGGTATTCGTCGTCGGTCAGGCCGTTATGGGAGACCCGCAGGGTTCCGCTGCCGTCCAGCCGGACATCCATTTCCACAGCTTCAGCCTGACAGCTGACAGCCTTGGCTATAGCGTCGAGGGAATCGCGCTGGGTATTCTCGCATCCGGAATGAGCGGTAATCTGGGTCTTTCGCATGATTTCTCCTGCCAGTTTTGTGAGGCAACGGCCATTTTTCTATGTCTGCCCGTTTCCAATCGTAGATTGATGGTGTTAAATGATAACAATAAGGCTGTAAAAATGGTGTAAAACATAATATTTACTGCTTATTTTGAACTGAAACCGGTTGCATTAACAGTTCATTTATATTGACTAAACTGAGCCAATAATGTAGAATATTGTTAACGATTTGGTAACTAAATAATTAGAAACCGGTTACACTTCAATATCTTTATAACATATTAAGTAAGCGATTACAATAATTTTAACATTTTTTTGACGGTATTCAAGCAGGGAGGATTATATATGACGCTGAATGATATTGCCAGATTAGCCGGTGTTTCCAAAGCCACCGTCTCCCGGGCTTTTTCTAATCCGCAGCTGGTTAATCCCAAGACCAGAGAGAATGTGCTGGCTATTGCCCGCAGCCACAACTTCAAGCCCAATGCCATGGCCCAGGCGGTTGCCACCAGCAAGTCCGGCCTGATCGGCTTCTGCCTTTACAACAAGTCCCGGCCTTTCTTCGGCCATCCTTTCTTCGGGCCTATTCTGGACGGCGTCAGCGAGCAGGCCAAATCCTATGATTATCATGTTGTGCTGGCCTTTACCGATCAGCTGCACGATAATTTTGAAGAAAGCTTTATTGAAGACGGCATTGACGGCGCCCTGCTTTCAACATTCGCGCCCAAGCGGATGGTTGAAATCTTTAAGGCCCGCCGCATTCCGGTTGTCATTATCAACGATGAAGTGGACACCGATCATACCGGCTGTGTTATTGATGATAACTTCGGCGGGGCCCGCAAACTGATGAAGCATCTGATTGCCGACCGTCATTATACCGACATTGCCTTCATGTCCGAGCGGGTCAGCCATCCCAGCTACATGATGCGCTATATCGGCTATCTGGCCAGTCTGGATGAATACGGCCTGAAGCCGTTTGAATCATCCTATCTGCCGGATTACGATATTCTGGGCAGTCAGCCGGTCTATAACAAAGTTCAGCTGGCCCGCTGCGGCCTGCAGGAGATTCCCCACCGCGGCACTCCTATCATTCTGCCTGACCTTTCCGGCCAAAGCGCCTATAACGAAACCGTGCGGCTGCTGAAGACGCCCCGGCTGCCCCGGGCCATCTTCTGCACTACCGATCTGATTGCCGCCTACGCTATCAAAGCCATTCAGGACTTTGGCCTGAAGGTGCCCGAAGACATCGCCATTGTCGGTTATGATGATATTGACATCGGCTGTGTCAGCGTTCCGGATATTACAACCATTGCGGTTGACCGCGGCAGCATCGGCATGTCGGCCATGCAACTGCTGAAAAACTACATCGATAACCCCCTGGCTTCCAGCACGACGCTGACCATCGGCAACAAGCTGATTGTCAGGCACAGTTCCTGAAAGAAACAAAAACCCATTGCCGTATCAGAATTGAGGTGAAGGCAATGGGTTTTTTAATGTTTACTTAGCGCTGCCGGATTTTTTGGCATCGGCCGGCTTAGCGGCGGCCAGTGTCCAGTGTCCCAGCACAACGCCATGCGCCGTCAGGGCTTTCATGGCTGTTTCGTTTAAATAGCGGCTGGCTTTAAATACCGTGTTTTCTTTGACAATGCCCCAGCAGCGGATTACATAGCCGATGTCGGTGAATGACTGGATGCCGACACACACCGGCTTCTCGGTAAAGAAGCCGGGCATCTGCTGGGCCAGAGATTCAAAGCCGTCATTGATGATCTTTTTGGCTTCATCAAAATCCGTATCATAGGAGACGGTGATATCCGAAACGGCATAAGAATCATTGATGGAGCGGTTCTGCAGATTGCGGATATCCGAGTTGTTGACAACTTTCAGATTGCCGCCATCATCTTCAATAGTGGTGGTGCGGACTTCAATCTTGCGGACGGTGCCGCGGAAATCGTCAAGCACGATAATATCGCCAACTTTAAATGAGCCCTCCAGAATAATGAAGATGCCGGTTATGATATCTTCGATCAGACTCTGGGCGCCAAAGCCGATAATCAGGCCGATGATGCCGACAGATGCCAGCATGGCGGTCACATCAACTCCCAGGATCACAAATCCCCAGATGATGCCGATGATGACAAGAGCATATTTAATAATGCTGGCCACCAGACCGATGACGGTCTGCTGGTGGGCAGTGGCCTTAGTCAGATGGTTCAGAATGAAGTGAATGAGCACTGACAGCAGCCACAGCATGATGATCATGGCAATAAGGCACAGCAGCCGCGGCAGCGATACACTCAGTCCGTTGGACAGCAATGCACCGAAATACTTGGCATCAAGATCAGACAGTCCCTGTCTTAATGCGACCGGCAGAAACGGCAGCAGATTCGGATTCAGCAGCAGAATCAAAATCACGACTGCGATAATAAGGCCGACAATCTGGCGGGTATTCTTTTTACTCATAGGTGTTTTCCCCCTGTTATTACGATAAAGTCAATTCATATTCTGACCACTGGACTATGCCATCGTCCATAGTTGATTCAAAGCGTACTTTAATGACATCACCGGCATTGAATTCCGCGACTCGCTCAACTGTAACGACATTCCCCGTTTTGGTTGCCAAAGCGGCTGATAGCACGCCATTCTGATACACAATGATTGAATAATCGGTAACTGTTCCGGCATCCAGGCTGACCGCAAAAATAAGCTTATCTGCCGTTTGACTGGCTCCGGTCACTTTATAGCCGGTGGTGTCCAGACTGAAGGCGTCTGTCACAGTTGTCTGGGCGGCCGTGTTATTGGGATAAGTATAACTGCAGCTGACCGTCAGTCCCGTTAACAGCTGGGCCTGCTGAAAATCATCTGAATCAATTTGTATTGTTGTCTGTCTGTTAGCTGCGTCAGTGACTGTGTTGACAACAGTCATTTCCGTGCCGTTATTGAAAAATTTAAGGTTGGTAACAGAACTGTCGGCCGCATCATTCCAGTCCAGGGTTACCGTTATTCCCCGCTGCAGACCCGTGGCGCAGACCGCTGCCGCACTGACGGCCGGAGCCGTCATCGCCGTACTGACCGTGACCGTTTCGAAATCATAGTCATAATATTCGCCGTTTAATGTGCCGGTGACTGCCAGTGAGTAGTTGGCGTCGGCCGCATAGGTATAGGGCACTTCCGTCTGCGTAACAGCAAAATCTTTGCCGGAATACGTGTAGGCCGCCGTCAGATCGGCCGTGCCGCCGGCACCGTCGAGCAACGTCACAGAGGTAATAGTCATATCATCCTGCTCGCTCCACTTTCCGGAAGCCTGGATACTGACCAGACCGGTCGTCTTGGAATAGGTGGCCGTCAGGGAAGGCTGGGCAAAGCCGACAATATGGAAGGTGTCGGTGGCTTTTTTAGTCCGTTTTGTCCCGATGGTATAGGCGGCTTTGACGGTCAGGGCGGTATCACCGCCGGGCCAGACGTCGACAGGTTCGGACATAAACGTAAAGGCATAGCGGTTGCTGCTCTTTTTAGTGAGGCCCGTCTGTTCAAAGGTAAAGCCGGCCGCACTGACGGTCAGACTGACGCCCGAGGCATCATTCTTCAGATATTCACCGGTAACAATAATCAGTTTGTCATCGGTTACCTGCGAACTGACATTGATAAGTTTCAGATCGGTAAAGGGGACAGCCAGACTCTGCTGGGATGTCAGCGTGCCGCTGGTTTTATTCATGGTATAGCCGGCGGTCAGCTGAACTGTGATATCCGTTCCGACTTTGGCAGAGACATCATATTCGGCTTTAAGCAGCATTCCGGCTGTTGTTTCGGTGCTGGTATAGCTGATGGCACTGCTGTCGGCGGTCAGATCATAAGTAAAATCGGTGCCGTCATTGATAATTATTAAACTTTCAACGGAAAGGATGTCATTGCTGATAGTGGCGTTGAGATAGGAAATCAGCGGAGCAGTATAAACATAAGGCGCCGCCGTGGTAAATGATAGATCAGCCAGCAAGCTGCCGCCGGCAGCATTATAAAAACTCACCGCATATTCTGTGGCCGGAGTCAGCTGGCTGAAGGTGATCAGTCCGCTGGGCTGATCCAGGGTGCCTGAATCAATCAGAACGGTCTGCTGGGTCAGCTGATAGTTTATGGAATCGGTGCCGGTTGAAAAATCGGTGGTGGTATAAGAAACGGCAGCAGTGTCGGCAGCGACCTCATCCACCTGCGGGGTAAGGATCAGATTCAAAACGGGCGGCTCTGGGGCCGGTTCCGGTTTAACTATTATCCGGCTTCCCGCTATCACCGTCACTCCGACAGCCGCGGTCAGGGCCAAAGCCTTCAGAAATAAGGCGGCCTTAGTCAGCTTAAGCAGCCGGCTTTTCTTTTCGGCTGAAGTATCACTTTTTTTATGGGCATGCAAAAACTCATCCGCTGAGGCGAATTCCTTGTACTGATTGTTAATCTGCAACGGTTCTCGCATGGTAATGTTTCCCTAAAGGAAGTATACAACTAAATTTTTGCACATGGCGTGATTTGTCTGAAAAACTGACACCACGGCTTAAGAAAGGAGCATATACAGCAAAGTCCCGGCTCCGGCTGCGCCGAATATGATTATTATCGGATTAGTCTTATATTTGTGCAACAGAAACAGACCGGCGGCAAAGATACCGGCTTCAATAGGCCTGATATTTAAGATACTGATTTCACCAAGCGAACTTGTTCCGAACAGTGCCAGCAAGAGAATGCTGACGCCGGCCGCAGCGATAAGAGCTACAACAGCCGGCCGCAGCTGGCCTAAAACAGTCTGAACGGATTTCAATGATTTAAATCTCTTATAGAAATAAGCCATAATCAGGACAATGATCAGCGAAGGCAGAATGCAGCCAAAGGTACAGACCAGAGCTCCGCTCCAGCCCGCCATCTTCTGGCCGACAAAAGTGGCACTGTTGACCGCTATCGGACCGGGCGTCATTTCAGCAATGGTAGTTAAGTCGGCATATTCAGCCATCGTCAGCCAGCCCTTCTGCTCAACAATCAGGTTCTGAATCAGCGGCATGGCCGCATAGCCTCCGCCAAAAGAGAACAGACCAATTTGAAAGTAGACCAGAAACATTTCCAAATAGATCATAGCCGGCGGCCATCCTCAGGGCGGGCCAGCAGACTTCTGGCCAGACCTATCACGATAAAAATAAGAATAATTGTAATGGAACTGACCCCGCCGGCCCAGCTGGCAGCAAAAGCGGCCAGCATCAGAATGATATTGAAAATATCTCTGCTGCAGATGACCTTTTCGCCCAGATCAATTACCACATCGGCAATAACCGCCGCTACGCCGGCCCGCATGACCCGCAGAGCTGTCTGCACATAAAGACTGGCTACAAAAGCGTTATAAAAATAAGTAATGGCCGAAATTATCAGCAGCGGTGGAATTATGGTGGCCAAAGCTGAAATCAGGGCTCCTTTGATGCCGGCAATCTGATAGCCGAAAATGATGGCACTGTTGACAGCTAAAGCGCCCGGACAGGTCTGGGCAATGGCGGTCATGTTAAGGGCTTCCTGATCAGTCAACCAGTGATATTCCTGACAGAACTTCTGCCGCATCATTCCGATGATAACAAACCCACCCCCGAAAGTGAATGCCGAGATCTGCAGCATTGTCATAAACAGAATAAACATGGAAAACTGTTTCTTTTCTTCGTCCATTGCTTCCGCCTTCCCTTGACAGTTTACCGCATTTCCGGCCCATGGTCCGAAAGACTTGTTTTATGCAAACTGCCCCATTTAATTTCCAGTGTTATAATAAGGGAAAATCGGGCTTTGGAAAGCGAGATTGCCGTCTATGGAAACTGCCAAAAAGCATTATCAACTTGTCTTTCTTCTTGATACCGTCATTACGGTCTTAGAAATCATCAGCATGCATATTGTCTTTTCCAGCAACGGTCTGTTCGGTTTTGCTTTTTATACCCATGACAGCAATATTGTTGCCCTTATTGCCTGCCTGCTGTCAGCCGTTTACAGCTTCCGCTATCTGAAAAGCGGCCGGCCGGTGCCGCTATGGACCGGCGTTCTGAAATTTACGGCTGCCGCGGGCCTGACACTGACTTTTTTAGTTGTCGTCTTTGTGCTGGCTCCGATTAGCGGCGGCGGGCTTAACAGTTACCGCATGATGCTGACCACCGGCTCGATGCTCTACCAGCATCTGCTCTGCCCCATCCTGATTGTCATCTCTCTGCTTATTCAAAAGCCCCAGCTGCCCGCAAAAACTTCCTTATGGGCCATAATCCCGACTATTGTATATGCTGCCGTGCTAGTCATATTGAATCTGGCGCATCTGGTCAGCGGACCCTATCCCTTCCTGATGGTTTATGATCAGCCGGTATACATGTCGGTTGTCTGGATGATTGTTATTGTCGGCGGTGCTTATCTGATAATCCGGCTGCTGTACCGGCTGATTGCCGGCAGGCGGGCACAAAAAAAGTCCTGATGTGACTTTTTTAGTATTTGGCAATATCTATCTTTTGGGCTGTTAAGCAGCCGACGGACTGCAGAAACAGGGCCCCGTTGCGCCCGAAGGAAGCCGCATCATCACTGACATAAAATTCCACCCGGGGCGGCTGGCTGGCCGGTTTGTACTGGCGGGCCAGTTCGATTCCGCTGTTAATCAATACGACATCCGGTCCCATAAAATCTTGAATCGGCTTTTCCAGCAGCGGATAATGCGTGCATCCAAGAATCAGGGTATCAACGCCCTGTTCTTTCAGCGGCTGCAGATAATAGGCGACTGTGTCAGCCACAATAGAACCGGCCAGCGCGTCATTAGCCAAGCCGTATTCAACCAGCGGCACAAAAAGCGGACAGGCCTGCGCCGTCAGCTGGTACTCCTGGGCAATCTTTTGCCGGTAGATCTGAGAGCGGATCGTTGCGGCTGTTCCGATGACCCCGATACGGCCGCTGCGGGTGGCGGCCATCGCCGCCCGGGCTGAAACATCAATGACCCCTGCAAGCGGAACTGTAAATTCTTGCTGCAGCTGCTCCAGGGCATTGGCACTGGCTGTTCCGCAGGCCACTATTATCTCATCCGCGCCTTTAGACAGCAGAAAGCGCACATCCTGACGCGAATACTCGGTAATAATCTCTTTAGTGCGGGAGCCATACGGAACCCGGCCGGTATCACCGAAGTAAACGATGCGGTCCGCTGCTGAAGTCTTCAGTATTTCTTTTAATACGGTTAATCCGCCTAAGCCGCTGTCAAATATTCCCAGACATTTTGCCATGCTGACGCACTCCTGTTTTCTGTGTCAATTATATACGCTGCCAGCCGGTTGTGCCACTGCTCCGGGGCCTAAAAAAAGCAGCCAAGATGCTGCTTTGTTAATCCTGAATCTGGAATGAGTCTTTGGGCTCACTGCACATCGGGCAGACCCAGTCGGCGGGCAGATCTTCAAACTTAGTGCCCGGGGCGATTCCCATACCCGGTTCGCCGGCGGCTTCATCATAGATATAGCCGCAGACAGGACAGACATATTTTTTCATGCTTATTTCAACCTCTTTCTGTCTTCAGCATAGCACATTTTTACTTCCGGCAGAAATAATTTGCCCGCCAGCCAGTTTAAGTATAAACTTGTTTTACGAAATGATCAGACAGGTATTGGCCTGACGAAAGGAGATTGAATATGCTCATTTACAGTTATTTTGAACCTTTTGGCTTAGAAGCAGCTTGTTATTCGCCCTGTGGACCGCTGGACAACTATTCTCTCCCCCAGCTTTATGCTCTGCAGGCAGATATAGAGAGTGATTTGGATAGACTGCGCCAGCAGGAGCCCCGCCGCAAAAGAAAACTGGCCTGGGAATACAAATTTTGGATTATCCACTGCAATAATTATTTAGAACAACTGGTCACCGTCCGCGATGAAATTGTTCGTAGAAAAACGGCATCCGTGTGATACCGTTTTTAGTTGCCTGAATTAGTGCCGCTTTGGGACGGCAGCTGGAAAATCTGCTCACCCTGCTTAGTAATAAGATACTTGCTGCGGGCATAACTCTGCACGTAGTCGCTGTTCTGCAGCTTTTCAATCTGGGATGTCAGACTTTCATTTTCGGCATTGAGATCACTCAGCTGCTGCTTGGCGCTGGTGATATCGCTCAGCAGCGAAAATGTTGTCTTGGCCTGGCCGAAGATCTGCCACAGAAAATAGCCTGAGGCGGCCAGCATTACTACACAAAGAACAATCGACAATACTTTAACTCTAACTTTGCGGGTAGTCGGACGGCGATATGTCGTTTTCTTTACCACTTTAAATCAGCTCTCCTTTTCTGATGACGCGGCGTCATCAACGATACTTTCCTGAAGTACTTCATATAAAGCGTCAGCTTCGTTTTTGCGAATCGTTTCTTTAATATCCAATACTTTAACTTTTAAGCGGCGCTCGCCGAAAGTCACTTCAATAACGTCGCCGACATTCACTTCGGCTGACGGTTTAGCAATACGCCCGTTGACCGTAACGCGCTGATGGGCGGCCAGCTGCTTGGACACGGTCCGCCGTTTCAGAATGCGCGCTGTTTTCAAATACTTATCTAGTCTCATTAGTTTCCTCGCCTTCAAAGTGTACTACATTAACCCTGAAATGTGCAATAGGCCCCCTTTTTGCCAGGCCCTCTTTTTGCCAGGCCCTCAGGGGCTTACGCTGCTTAGCTCATTCCAATAAAAATACCGGCCCTGAAAGCCGGTATCCGGGTTCTATAGTAATACTTCATCTCTTATGACAAAGGCCGGTAGGAAGATACCAGCAAAGTAAGCGGTCCTTCAATGACCAGCTGATTGGTATGGCAGGGAATAAACCAGCTCTGTCCTTTGCTGACAGTCTGGCCGTTGACCAGACCCTGGCCGCCCGCCACGAAAACGAACATGAACTCATCCTGGTGCCAGCAGCCTTTAGCCGCGGCCTGCAGTTTGCGGAAGGTAAACTGGCCTGCGACATCATAGTATGTTGTCACCTGCAGACCGTCAGATGTCTGGCTCTGGGGGTGAATCAGGCCTTTTTCATTAAAGGGGGCTTTCAGCACATCCAGACTCTTGGCAATATGCAGCTCTCTTTTCTGCCCGTCGGCCCCAACCCGGTCATAATCATAGACCCGGTAGGTCAGATCAGCGTTGCGGCTGACTTCAAAAACCAAAGTGCCCCGGCCGATGGCATGCATGGTGCCGTCGGGAACAAACAGGAAATCGCCAACCCGGGGCTTTACATAGTTTAACAGCCGGTCCCACTGGCCGGCAGCGATCATTTCGGCCAGTTCTTTTTTATCTTTGGCCTTATGGCCAAACTCAATGCGGGCCTTTGGTTCAGCAGCCAGAATATACCAGGCCTCCGGCTTGCCTAAGGAATGATCATGCCGGCGGGCATAATCATCATTGGGATGGCACTGTACGGATAAATCATCGTTGGCATCAATGATGGTCGTTTTAATC
Source organism: uncultured Erysipelotrichaceae bacterium (assembly GCA_964436975.1). Lineage (GTDB taxonomy): Bacteria > Bacillota_I > Bacilli_A > Erysipelotrichales > Erysipelotrichaceae > CAYTET01. The sequence goes on along the minus strand of CAYTET010000049.1, from coordinate 4,879 downwards.
GGGCAGATATCATTGGCCGTACCGAATAATTCCCGGTGTTCACTGTACAGCTGGCTGAGGGTCATGTCACAGCCGGCCAGCTGATTATCTTCATTGCCGGCCAGCGACGTTACTACCCAGGCTTCGCCGGTTTTATCCGAAGGAATGGCATAGCCGAATTCCTCTTTCAGTTTCGTTCCGCCCCATATCTTTTCTCTGAACAGCGGCATCAGCTGGTACATTTTCTGATTCATCGGTAAATCCTGCCTTTCTTTCATTTCCTCTATTATAGTCCTGTCAGCCGCGGACATACGCCCGGATCAGCCCGATGGGCTGCTTTCCGGTATTTATCACCTGATAGCCCTTAACAGCGGCGGGAATGATAAAGGTCTCGGCATAATGCACTTCAAAATCGGCGAAGGCCTTTTCCGGACTGCGGATAAGGGCGCTTGCCCCTTCCACCAGATTGGCTATGTTAAAACTATTGGCGTTGTCGATGGTCACTTCATCATTGATCCAGTAGCGGCGGGTCTCAATGAATTCCAGTTCGGCCAGACCGGTGTGCTCCTCTTTATAGTGTTCGTTTTTCGTCACGGTTCTGGTCTGATTGACCAGATTGTCCTCAACCCAGGCCGTGGTGCGGTCCCATTGGATGACATTGCGGCCATGCTGCAGATGCACCGGCCGCGGCCGGCCATCCAGGCCCAGCCGGCCCCAGTCCCACAGCTTGAAAGTGAAAATGTAGGGCGTGGCGCTGATTTCCAGAACCATGGCATCCTTGCCGGAACAGTGACAGGTGCCGGCCGGAATCAGAAAGTGGTCATGCCTGTGCGCCGCAAATTTATTGATATAACGGTCCGCATCAAACGGCTGGCCGCCGCTGTTGGCCGCCGTCAGGTCGGCAAACATCTCCTCCTCACAGACGCCCTCTTTTAATCCCAGATAGACACAGGCATCATCTTTGGCATCGAGAATATAGTAGCTTTCATCCTGGGTGTAGGGCATGCCAAACTGCTTTTTGATGTATTCGCTGACCGGATGGACCTGCAGGCTCAGGTTCTGGCCGTCAATGGTGTCCAGAAAATCAAAGCGGATTGGAAACTCGGCGCCGAAGCGGGCATAGTTCTTTTCTCCCAATAGCTTTTGGGGCTGGTATAAAACCAGATCCATCGCCGGCACTTCCATAGTCAAAGTACAGGGCGTTTTCTTCCGGCACTCCGTCAAAGCTCCAGGCATAGTTTTGGGCCTGCGGATCCAGACCGCAGACTTTCTTCATCCACTGGCCGCCCCAGACGCCCGGATCAAAATAGGGCACCGTACGGAAAGGCCGGCCGGTCACTGCTTTCAGATTAGCCCGCAGGCTGGGCCCGCTGACCATTTTGGGATGGCCGGCAGTATTAGTGTCAATGAAATAATCAACCTTATCAAATACGGTCATCTTGTGCTTGTCGGCCAGCCGCCATTCGATAAAATATCCGCGCTTTATTTTGCGCAGGGTATCTTCGTTATAATTGGTGCAGTTGTAATTTGGCATGCCCTGCCGGTAGCGCAGCTGGATCTGCCAGCGAGCCATATCCAGATACACCAGCAGATTGCCCCGGCTGACCAGACTGGCGCCAAAGCCGTATATAATCGTCAGCCCGTCGGCCGGCAGACTTTCCTGAACGTGACGCAGTTTGTCCTGATCTATCAGATCGGTCAGTACGCCGTAATACATGACTCCGAAAACCCGGTCGGCAGTCAGATTGTACTGCAGCTGCTCATTCAGGGTCTTCTCATCCTTGAAAACCGTCTTCATGTCAATGAAGCAATCAGGCTGCAGTTTCTGTATTTCCGGAATCACCTCTTCATCACTGACGCCCGGATAAGTGTCAATGACCAGAATGCCCTTGGGGCAGGCCTGCTGCAGCCGGGTCCGGATGGCCGGCCAGTCGCTGTCACAGGGTTTGCTGTCAATCGCTTTAATCCGGGGATATTTGTCATAGTTGCTCATGGTCCGCCTCTTTCTGCTGAATGCCTAACTGTCTTCCATTATATCAAACCGCTCCGGCTTCTCAAGCGGCGGCCGGCCTTTATGGCGGTTTGGTGCGGCTGCTTAAAAAAACAGCTGCCTGAACCGCTTTTACGGCTCAGGCAGCTGACTGCCAATTTAGTCAAGACTGACTATTTTGTAGTAGGTCCGGGAAGTTGCCAGATAAACCAGCAGATAGATTATCGCAAAACCGGCAAACGTCAGCAGCGTGCAGCTGGCAAACAGACCGCCATCATCAATACTGAAGACAGTCAGCATCCGGCTGATCATATTGAAGGATGCCAAAACATGTATTCCGGCCACTGCCAGCGGCAGAAAGAAGACAAGCAGAATCTGGCTGGTAATGCTGCCGCGGACTTCTTTAGCCGTCATGCCGACCTGCTGCATGATCTCATAGCGGCGCCGGTCCTGATATCCTTCTGACAGCTGCTTGTAGTACATGATCAGCGCTGTGACCATCAGAAACATGACCGCAAAGATGACGCCCAGAAACATGAACCCGCCAAAAGTCGAATAAAACATCGAATAGATTTCCTGGTAGGAAAACATATTGTCCACCGTACCGGAATTGCAGAGGGCGCGGGTGAAGCCGATAACCGCTTCTGTTTCCGGACTGACCAGTAAGTCGGTTTCGGTTTCCAAAGTGCTTTTAATTTCCATGACCCCCAGGGTTTGGCCGATTGCGTCAGCCATCGGCTGATCAGCCACCACCACAAACAGGACATTGGTCTCGCTGCGGATGGCTGAAATTGCCATATCAGGAATGGTATCAAAAATCTGACTGACTCTGTATTCCTGATCGCCGATAATAAGTTTGTCCTCAAGACTGACAAGGCCTTTACAGGCACAGGCAATAGCGCTGCCCTGCAGATTAAGACTGACCGAAGTGGCCTTCTGGTATTCGGTCTGGCTAATTACCACCAGACTGGTCTGCAGCATGCTGCCGGCCTGATTGGAAAAACGGTTACCATTGAGATAGCCGGAGGCATACAGCCAGCGGTATGTCCACATGTCATCTACCGTCAGGCCGGCCTGGACCGCCTGCTGGCGGATTGCCTGCTGCAGACCGGCGATCTCCTCATCGGTCTTAAAGCCCAGATTGACGGCCCGGACATTATAAGAAGACGGAAAGTAATCATTGATGTTGGCCTGGGTGCCCCGGTACATTGTTACCGTAGTGGCCACCGTAACCAGAACCATCGTGCAGAGAATGCAGATATGGGCCAGACCGGAGGCGTTCTGCTTCATCCGGTACAGCATGCCGGAGACATTGATGAAATGGGCCGGCTGGTAATAATACTTTTTGTTGGCCCTCATTAATTTAAGCAGGGCAATTGAACCGGCATTAAACAGACAGTGCGTGCCGATGATGACCAGCGTCACGGCAATGAAGAACAGCGCAATAGCCATCTGTGAATCCTGCACTTTTAAAGCCATCAGATAGCCGGCCGCTAAAGTTATGATGCCGACGGCCGTCATGATCCAGCGGGTCTTCGGCTCTCTTTCACCGGCATTTTCGCTGGCCATCAGCTCAACCGGCCGGGCTTTATAAACCTGCTTGACATTGTACAGACCGGCCAGAAACAGGATCAGGGCCAGAATTAGGCCGCTGATTAAAATGCCCGGCACACTGATTTCAAAATCCAGGGTTACCGGCAGTCTGACCAGCTTGGTCAGCAGCAGCTGCATCAGCTTGGAAAACAGCAGGCCGCAGCCGACGCCGCCGATCCAGCCGGCCAGAAAAGAATAGATCATTTCAAAAAACATGATGACAGCGATATGCCTTTTCTCCAGACCCAGAATGTTATACAGGCCCAGCTCCTTATGCCTTCTCTTTATAACAAAACCGTTGGCATAAAGAATAATCAGGAGCGCCATCAGAACCGCCACGCCCAGACCAAAGTACAGAAAGGCCTGCAGGGTAGCACTGCCGTAAATTGTTTTAACCATCTGGCAGTTGGCAAGATAAATAAGAATATAGATCATTGCGGTCATGCCCATGCAGGTCAGCAGATAAGGATAATAAATCGGCTGGTTATTGCGAATGCCGACTCTGGCCATATGCGGCAGCAGTCTTAATTTAGACATTGTCGTCTTCGCCCCGCGACAGCACGGTCAGCGTCTGGGAGATATCCGCAAAAAACTCATCATTGCCCTGGCTGCCGCGGTAGAGCTGGTGATAAAGCCGGCCGTCTTTCAGAAAGAGCACCCGCTGGCTGTGGCTGGCGGCTTTTACCGAATGGGTCACCATCAGAATGGTCTGCCCGTTAGCACTGACCTGGGAAAAGATATCCAGCAAACCGTCGGCCGCTTTGGAGTCAAGCGCTCCGGTCGGCTCATCGGCCAGAACAATCTGGGGCTGGGTTATCAGCGCCCGGGCAATCGCCGCCCGCTGCTTCTGGCCGCCGGAGACTTCATAGGGAAACTTTTTCAGAATATCACTGATGCCCAGCTGCCGGGCCAGCGGCATCAGCCTTTCATTCATTACCTCATAGCCGGTTCCGGCCAGCACTAAAGGCAGAAAGATATTATCCTGCAGGCTGAAGGTGTCCAGCAGCAGGGCGATTCGGCAGAAGTACTCTTCCTGGAACTCCTTCACCACGGGGCGCCCCAGGCGGCCCCACGAGCGCCAGTGGATGTTGCGCAGGCTGTCCCCGGTGCGGAACTCCCGGGTCGAGACGAACTCGGTCGATTCGCCCACGTGCGAGGTCAGGGCGATGCCCCCTGGCTGGTAGCGCCGCCCGACGGGGATGTCCAGATGGAGCAGAGGATGGAAGGTCGGGTAGACCAGGAGGCTGCGCGGCTGAGGCAGTCGCCGGGTGTCCCGCCACAGACCCCAAGGAAAGACGTTGTCCTGGCGGACCCCTT
>CAYTET010000048.1:0-17569 GCA_964436975.1 uncultured Erysipelotrichaceae bacterium | reverse complement strand
CTATTTCTGCTGCGGCAGGAAGCTGCCGGTCCGCAATCGCCTGGCGCCACAACTGGCTCAGCCGGCCGGCGGTGATGTCAAAAGCCCCGTTGAGACAATGATGCCATTTAACGGCACTTTTAATGATATTAAAGGTGTCGGCGCTGACCATAGCCGCGCATATTCCGGCATTTTTATTAATCATTGACACATCGCTGTCATCCTCAAAAAATGAAAAGCGGCGGTGCAGGTCTAGGATATAAGTCTGTATTTTATTAGCTGTTTCCTCGCTCTGGCGGCCATATAGGGTCAGGGAATTGGCTGTGCCAAGAGCGGGAAATACTTTCTGCAGTTTTAACTGTTGCATAGTATACCTCTCGTTCTATAACAGACAGTGTAGGGCAACATCATTGAAGATTTATTGAATGGTTCGGGGAATGTTTCCATGTTTTTTCAATGAAGGCTGGCTATAATCTGATATATTAATGAAAAGCAGGAAAGGAAAAATGACCATGAAGCTGCTGGTAGTTGAGGATGAAACCGGTCTGCGTGAAGCCCTCATGCACTCTCTTGGAGCCGAAGGCTATCTGGTTGATGGCGCCGGTGACGGTGAAGAAGGTCTGGCCCTGATTGAGACCGGGCTTTATGATCTGGTGATTCTGGACCTGATGCTGCCACTGAAAAGCGGTCTTGAAGTGCTGCAGACGATCCGCCGGCAGCATAATCATGTTGCTGTCATTCTATTGACGGCCCGGGCGGAAATCGAAGACAAAATCAAGGGCATGGACAGCGGGGCGGATGATTATCTGACCAAGCCGTTTGCCATGGCCGAGCTGTCAGCCCGCATCCGGATGGTTTCCCGCCGCCAGAATGAAGCCATCGTCGACAATGATATCCATTGCCGGGATCTGACGCTGGAAACCGGCAGCCATCAGCTCAGCAGCCGCAGCACCGGCCGGCGCATTGAGCTGGGCGGCAAAGAGTATCAGATGATGGAATATCTGATGCTTAATGCCGGCCAGATTCTGACCCGCGAGCAGATTACGGAAAAAATATGGGGCTTTGATTCAGAAGCCGAATATAATAATGTTGATGTTTATATATCTTTTCTAAGAAAAAAACTGACCTTTGTCGAACCGGCTGTTCAAATCAAGTCCGTCCGCGGGGTTGGCTATTCGCTCTGCCCGCAGGAGGCTGAAACGCTGTGATAACAAAATTGCGCCACAAAATATTCTGGAGTCTTTTGGCAAGTATGGTGACAATACTGCTTGTTATTTTAGTTGCGGTAAATATTATATATGCGGTGCAGAATGAACGTGAAAACGGGCAGATGATGAATGCCTATCTGGACATTGTCACGGGCAACAAACCCGGCAACGGAAATCACGGCAAGGCAGCCGGTACCGTCAAAGCCCTGATGGACGAAGAACTTTGCGCTGTGCAGGTTGACAGCGAAGGAACAGCCAGCCTGTTAGCCGGCAGTGCGGTGACAGCCGATCAGCAGCAGCTGCAGTCTTTGGTCGATAAAATCTTAAGCCGCCAGAACAAAAGGGGCGGCATCGGGTCAATCCGCTATCTGGTAGCGGACAATAACGGCACAACTGTAATTGTGCTTTCAAATTACGGCCTGGTCGGTGCCGGAACCGCCCGGACGATACTGATTTCAATCTGCGGTATGGTGGCAGCCACCCTGCTGTTTGCCTTTGTGGCCAGCCGGCTGGCGACCCGGATTGTCAGACCGGTCGAGGAAACCCTTAGCCAGCAGAAGCAGTTTATCGCCGATGCCAGCCATGAGCTGAAAACCCCGGTAACCGTAATCAATGCCAATATCGCTGTCCTGGAAAAAGAAATGGGGGCCAACAAGTGGCTGACATTTATCAAGCAGCAGGGCGATCGGCTGTCAGCTTTAGTGTGCGGAATGCTGGAGTACATCAGCATTGATTATGACCGTGAAACTTCCGCCGCTGGCGCCAGCGCCTGCAGCTTTGATGCCGCGGCCGCCATCAGCCAGGCCGCGCTGCCCTTTGAAAGCGTCGCGTTTGAAGCCGGTGTAGAGTGCCGGTTTGATATTCCGGCCCAGGCTATGGCCTATGGAAGTGCGGAAGATTTCAAGCAGATTATCGGCATTCTGCTGGATAACGCCATCAAGCATACCGAACCGCATGAAAAGATCTGCCTTTGGACAGCCGAAGAAAAGCGAAGAAAGAAACTGCGGGAAGAAACCGTCTTTTCTCTTGCCATCAGCAACAGCGGGCCGACTATCCCGGCTTCGGCTCTGCCTTACCTGTTTCAGCGGTTTTACCAGGTTGATCCCTCCCGCCAGCATAAGGACAATAGTTTCGGCCTGGGTCTGGCCATCGCCTATTCACTGGCTGGAAAAAACAACGGCACTATTAAAGTGGCCAGTCAGAACCAGTTAACCGTCTTCACCCTGGAATTTCCCGGCCGTAAATAGAAGTAAAATAAGTATTGTCAGCCGGCGGGCGGGCCGGCTTTTTAGTGCCGGCGGCTGCTATAAGCCGCTGTTATAGCGGCTTAATCAACAGGCATTGGACACGGCATGGTCTGATAAATATAGTTAAGCTGTCAGATGGATGAATAATTCATCCCTGTTAAGGAGGTTTAATCTGAAAAATGGAATACTTTACTTTGAATAACGGAATTATGATGCCAATGGATGGCATCGGGACCTTTCAGCTTTCATCCGATGAAGCGGAGTCGGCGGTAAGCAGCGCTTTAGCCCAGGGGATCCGGCTGATTGACACGGCCAATGCCTATATGAACGAAAAAGCAGTGGGCCGGGCCATCAAAGCCAGCGGCATAAGCCGGCAGGATATTTTTCTTGTAACCAAACTGTGGCCGACGGTCTATGAGAAAGAGAACGCCATTGCCGATACCCTGGCGCGGCTGGATACCGATTATATTGATCTGCTGTTTTTGCACCAGCCTACCAAGAAATGGCGTGAAGGCTACAAGCAGATTGAAAAGGCCTGCCGCAGCGGACTGGTTAAGGCGATCGGGCTGTCCAATTTCTCGGCTGAACAGGTCGCACAGGCGATTGCGGAAATGAGTCTGAAGCCGCAGATGGTTCAGGTTGAAGCGCATCCCTATTTCCAGCAGACCGCATTGAAAAAGCAGCTGGCTGAAACCGGGACGGGACTGATGGCCTGGTATCCGCTGGGCCATGGTGATAAGACCCTGCTGCAGGAAAAGACCTTTGCCGATCTGGCGGCTAAGTATAATAAGACAGCCGCCCAGATAATTCTGCGCTGGCATATTCAAAGCGGCAGTGTTGTAATTCCCGGCTCCAAAAATCCCCAGCATATCAAGGATAACTACAATGTATTTGATTTCAGCCTGACTGCTGATGAGATGGCTTCGATTGACGGCATGGATAAGAACGTCCGCTATTATAATGCCAGCCCGGCCCAGGTTGAGATGTATGCTCATATGCCCATTTTGTTTGGCACCCAGAAATAGGAGAAAATGAAAATGGCCAGAATTAACTTTTCGGATAAGATGGTTATTACACCGCTGCCGGTGCTGCTGATCGCTACATATGACGAAAACGGCAATGCTGATGTAATGAATGCCGCCTGGGGCGGTCAGTGCGGCGGCCGGATGATAGCCATGTATCTGTCAAAACACCAGACCACTGAAAACATCAGGCTGAAGAAAGCTTTTACCGTAAGCTTTGCCGATCAGAAAAACATGACGGCGGCTGATTATGTCGGCTTGGTATCAGCCGCTGCCGAACCTAATAAAATGGCTAAAGCAGGCTTCCATGCCGTCAGAAGCGAATTCGTCGATGCTCCGCTGATTGCCGAACTGCCGCTGACAGTGGAATGCCGGCTGCTGAAAATACAGGAACTGTTTGGCGAAAACCAGATAATCGGTGAAATCGTCAATATGAGCGCTGATGAATCGATTCTGAATGAAGATATGAAAGTTGATTTGGATAAACTGCAGCCTTTAGTCTTTGATTCAGCCCAGTCGCTGTACCGCAGTGTCGGCAAGGCGGTGGGCCGGGCGTTTCAGCAGGGCATGAAACTGAAATAAGGAAAGCATAATAAAACAGGGGAGCACAGCTGTTTGTACTTGCCCTGTTTTTTTGTTTTTTTCAATAACGGCGGGTCGGTGTGGCCAGCTGGGTGAACAGCGCCGCAAAGCGGTGGCGGTCGGTTTTCCGGCAGACCAGATAATAGGTGACTTTGGCCTGCGGATCAGTCAGGGGAATAATCTTGCGCCCGCTGAGGTCGCGCTTTTCATATTCATCATAATAGTCCGAATAGAAGGTAGGCAGCATGCTGGCTCCGACGATGGCATTAAATGTATCCCGGTCCTGCTGCAGCAGCAGATGGGGATGGGGTATTTTCTGCAGGCAGAGCTGATACCAGAAACCAACTTCGGTATACTGCAGCATGGCCACATCATCTAAATCGGCAAAACTAATGGCATCCAAAGCCGCCAGCGGGTGACTTAGCGGCATGGCAACTGCCAGGGTCTCATGTCCGCAGACGGCCGAATATAAATCATCATCCTCAGGTTTGATATGCGTGACAATCAACTGGTAGTCGCCCCTGCTCAATCCCGCTGTCAGGACATCATCATTGACAATGGCACTCGATACGGCCATTTCCGGATACAGCCGCTGCAGCATCGGCAGCAGTTCAAAGGAAGGAACCGGCGCACAGCAGGCCAAAGCAATGGTTTTACGGCTGCGGTCAAAGGCCTGGACAGCCCTGACCATTTCGCGGTTCTGCTCCAGCAGTCTGGCCGCATATTCAGCCGCCAGCCGGCCATTTTCATTAAGAGAGAGCCGGTTTTTATGCCGGTCGAACAGACTGACCTGCAGCACATCTTCAATTTTCTTCATGGCCCGGGTTAAGGCCGGCTGGGAGATATGCAATTGGGCCGAAGCTGCCGACAGGGTGCCGCAGCGGGCAAAAGCATCCAATTGTTCAAGAAGGTAAATCTCAATCATTATAAGACCGCCTTTCCCATATTGTTATTACCAGACTATAACATCTGATTATATATGTTTCAAGAATAGTCATTATGTTATCGGGTTAATATTTGCTCTCATTATAATTATCATTAATAGCGCAATGAAATCTTTAATTGTCTGAAAGAAACGGTGGATGAAAAGGGACTGATTTTATTGCCATAGGTGCGACAATTGATCCGCCGGTCAAATAAATGACGGCCTGCGGGCAGAGATGCTATAATATGTTTCCGTCAATTATAAGCAACCGGCATAAGCATTGGGGCAGAGCCTTTTTGTGAAAGGATTGACATGGCCGCTATTTATTACACTGAAATTAATCTGATCTGCATAATCGGTCTTTTGATGCTTATTGTGCTGCTGCACCAGCAGCATGGCCAGGGTTCAGCGGAAGGATATATTTTCCGGCTGATGCTGGTCGCCTGCATTTTTCTCTGTCTGGCTGATATGGCGGCCGGCATTCTGCGGGGCCGCACTTTTAAGACGGTCCGGACGCTGCTGGAAATCAGCAATATCATTTATTATGTCATGATAACGGTTATCGGCTATCTATGGACTTTATTTGTCAATGCCCGGCTGAACAATTCCAGCCGGTTAAAAACCTTGTTATGGGCCATTCCGATGGTGGTGGTGACGGCGGTGGCTGTTTCTAATTACTGGACGGATCTGCTTTTTTCCTTAAACGAGGAAAACATGTATGTCAGGGAATCAGGCATCTATCTGCATTGGATAGTCAGCTGGCTTTATCTTGTTATTCCCACAGTAAAAATCGGCCGTCATATCATGGCGGAAGAAAACCGGAGCCGGCGCCATGAACTGCACATTCTTTTATACTTCATTATTGGTCCGGCCACGGCTGCCATCATCCAGATGATTTTCTACGGGGTCAGCTGTTTTCAGGTCGGTTTATTAATCTCACTGTTCATCGTTTTTCTGGCTGACCAGAACAATCAGATTCTGACCGATACACTGACCGGTCTTAACAACCGGCGCGGGTTAAGCCGCTACATTGATGAATTTGTCCGGCATCATGAAGGCAAAGAACTGTTTGTGATGATGATAGATCTCGATAACTTCAAGCAGATAAATGACCGCCTCAGCCATTTCATTGGTGACCAGGCCTTAAAGCAGACAGCGGCCCTTCTAAAAGCCGTCTGCGGCCGCCACGGCAGCGGTCTTTTCCTGTGCCGCTATGGCGGAGATGAATTTGTCATTGCCGGCAGCAGTTCAGACCAGCACTTTCTGCCGCAGCTTGAGAGAAGCCTTGATGATGAATTCAAAGCCGCTGCTGAAAAGACAACTGAGCCTTATTCGTTAAGCGTCAGCATCGGGACTGCCAGCGGAATAGTTGGAAGGTCTGAAGATGCGATAGCTCTTCTGAAGCAGGCCGATAAACAGATGTATGCTGAAAAAAAGAGAACTAAGGCCCAGTCATTCATCCGCTTTGATAAATGGCGCTGAGGCCGGGCTTAAAACAGACCGCTGTTTGACTGATCCGGCCGGCCGGGTATTATTAATTTATAAGACTGCAGAAAAGAGGAACGGTTTATGAGCATTATTGTGAATCTGTATTATACCGGGGTCGGCGGCAATGCCTTAAAGTTTGCCCAGGAGATGGAAGCCAGCGGAATAGCGCCGGCAATCCGGCAGGAAGAGGGCAATGAAAAATATGCTTATTTCCAGTCGCTGGATGACCCGGAAACGATATTGCTGATTGACCGGTGGAAAGACCAGGCCTCAATTGACCGGCATCACAGTTCGGCAATGATGACCCAGCTGGCTGAACTGCGTGAAAAATATGATCTTCATATGAAAGTGGAAAGATTTACGGAAGAAACATCTAAAAAACCGGCGGCTGACAGCCGGTTTATCAGGAAATAAAAAGGCCGCTTTACAGCCTAAAAGACCTGTTATCCGGGTTGCCAGAAAGCATTTGAGGCCGCTTGGCTTTGATTAACAGCGGTCCGGGCGTTTATAATGGAATCGTTATAATGAAAATTACTGTCAAGGAGATGAATGACATGAACAAAAAAAGAATTATATCCTGTGTCTTGATTGTTGCATCGGCTGCTTTAGCCGTGGCGGCCCTGATTATACTGCCGGATTCTGTAATCACCCAGATCTCACTGACCGGCAGCGGGGCGACGACCATGCCTAAAGCAATTGCCGTCCTTATTCCGGCCGCTCTGGGCATTGGCGGCGGGCTGGCAGCTCTGGCATCGCAGAACAGTTCGTCATCCCTGGACAAGTCCATGTTTGTTTCCCTGGTAGGCATTCTGATCTTTGTGATTATGTTCATCGCCAACCGCTGAAGAAAGGAACAATTAACCATGCGCAATAACTTTGAGTACTATGCCCCGACAAAAGTCCTGTTCGGCCGGGATACCGAAAAGGAAACCGGCGGGCAGATAAAAGCTTTTAACGGTCACCGGGTTTTGGTAGTGTACGGCTCGCCAAGAGTCATCAAATCAGGCCTTATGGACGTGATTCTGACTTCGCTGAAAGAAGCCGGCCTGGCTTATGAGCTGCTGGGCGGAGTTGTGCCTAATCCGCATCTTGGCCTGGTCTATGAAGGAATCAGCCGGGCCCGGCAGATGGATGCTGATTTCCTTTTAGCCGTCGGCGGCGGATCGGTCATCGATACGGCCAAAGCCATTGCCTACGGCCTGGGCCAGCCGGATGAAGACGTCTGGGATCTGTTTGCCGGTGTGCGCAAGGCTGCAGCCTGCTTTCCGGTGGCCAGTGTTCTGACTATAGCGGCGGCCGGCAGCGAAACCAGCCGCAGCAGTGTCATAACCAATGAGAAAACCGGCGAAAAGCGTTCCTACGGCAGCGATCTGGCCCGGCCCCGCTTCGCTATCATGAATCCGGCTCTGACCCTGGGTCTTAATGACTATCAGACGGAAAGCGGCTGTACGGATATGATGATGCACACCATGGAGCGCTATTTTACCAGCAAAGGCAATATGGATATAACGGATGCCATTGCCGAAGGGCTGATGCGCACAGTTATGAAATATGCCCTGATACTGCATGAAGACGGCAATAATTATGATGCCCGGGCCGAAGTCATGTGGGCCGGTTCACTGGCCCACAACAATCTGACCGGCTGCGGCAATGGCGGTGATGATTTTGCCTCCCATAAGCTGGAGCACGAACTGGGCGGAATGTTTGATGTCACCCACGGTGCCGGTCTGGCCGCCATCTGGGGCAGCTGGGCCCGCTATGTCTATACTGACTGTCTGAACCGCTTTGTAAAATTTGCGGTAAATGTTCACGGCATTGCCGATACGGGTGATGACGAACAGACGGCTTTAAAGGGAATTGAAGCCCAGCTGGCTTTCTACCGGGCCATCGGCATGCCCACTAATATGAGAGAACTGGGCATTCAGCCAACCCCGGACCAGCTGATTGAGCTGTCGCAACGCTGTGCCCAGGCCTGCGGCGGTCATTGCGGAGCGGCCCGTCTGCTGGATCAGCAGGATATGTACCGCATCTACCAGATGGCGGAATAGCCGATATGAAAGGCCATGAAACTATGAAAATACTGATTATTGACGCCCAGGGCGGCGGCATCGGCCGCCAGCTGACCGCGGCGGTAAAGCAGCAGTATCCTGATGCGGCTGTCATTGCCGTGGGAACCAACAGTGCCGCCACCTCGGCCATGCTGAAAGCAGGCGCGGACATTGCGGCGACCGGCGAAAATGCGGTAGTGGTCAACTGCCGCAAGGCCGATATCATCATGGGACCGGTCGGCATTGTGATTGCCGATGCCCTTAACGGTGAAATAACCCCGGCTATGGCGGTGGCGGTCGGCCAGAGTCCGGCCAAAAGGATTCTCATACCGGTCAACCACTGTGACAATATTATCGCCGGCGTTACCGATCTGACGGTCAGCCGGCTGGTAAGTGCCGCCATTGAACAGATTGGCAGTTGAAACGGTCCGGCTGGCATGGTATCATTCCAGCATAGCCGGCAGGAAGCCGGCCATGATGCTGAAGCATCAGAATTAATAAGTTTATAAACGGATACACCTGAATGTGTGCTATGAAGGCATACGGCTTTTCTGAAGAAAGACCGCTGCCTTTTTTTGTCGGCTGAAGAAAGGGGGAAGCAGTTATGGATACAAAAACAGGTCAGCAGGCCGTCTTAAAAGACCATGCGAGAAAAAGAAACCGCCTTTTTATTATGCTGGCGACGGTAATTATCATGGCCCTGGTCTGCCTTTTTATCGGTTCATCCAATATGACAGTGGCTGACTGCTGGCGGGCTTTATGGCAGCAGGGGACCGCAGCTGAAAACCGCATCATCTGGAATATCCGGCTGCCCCGGGTGCTGGCAGCGGTAATCGCCGGGGCCGGATTAGCCGTGTCTGGTTTGATTATGCAGACCAGCCTCAATAATCCGATGGCCTCACCGGCAACGCTGGGGGTTTCCAATGCCGCTGTCTTCGGAGCCAACCTTTCAATTATCGCTTTTGCCGGCGGCTTTCTGAATACCGGCCACAGTCTGGACAATTATACAGCCGGCGCCAATCCTTATGCCGTTTCCTTTATGGCCTTCATTTTTGCGGTCTTATCCATCCTGCTGATTCTGGCTTTGTCCAGCCGGCGCTGGTTTAATCCCGGTGTGGTTGTGCTGGCCGGCATAGCGGTCGGATCCGTCTGGTCGGCCGCCACGACCATTCTGCAGTTTTATGCGACCGATGTCGGGCTTTCGGCGGCTGTTATCTGGAATTATGGCGATCTGGGCCGGGCCACTTATTCGACTGATCTGCTGATGCTGGCCGTCGTCGCTTTGGGTCTGGTTTATTTCCGGCTGATGGCTTACAAGTACAACGCTTTGATGAGCGGGGATATCAGCGCCCGCAGCATGGGCGTCAATGTCAGCCGGCTGCGCTATGTTTCCCTGCTGCTGGCCAGCCTGATTACCGCCGTCTGCGTTTCTTTTCTGGGTGTGATTGGTTTTGTCGGCATAATCTGTCCCCATATCATCAAAAGAATCTTTGGCCAGGATCACAGAGTGACCATTGCCGGCAGTGCGCTTGGCGGCAGTCTGCTGCTGCTTATTGCTGATACCGTATCCCGCAGTCTGGGCGGCGGCTCGGCTCTGCCGGTAGGTGCCATTACGACTTTGCTAGGGGCCCCGTTTTTCATCTTTATCATCTTTTCTAAAAGGGGGCCTGACAATGCTGCAGATCAATGATCTTTCATTCAGCTACGCTAAAAACAGCCCCCTGGTTCTTTCTGATCTGAGCCTGCAGCTGGCCCCGGGTCAGATTGGGGTTGTGCTGGGTCCTAACGGCTGCGGCAAGACGACCTTATTCAAAAATATCATGGGCCTGGTCCGACCGTTAAAGGGCCGCATGGCAATCAGCGGTACCGACCTGACCGGTCTGAAGCCGTATCAGCGGGCCAGATTAATCGGCTATGTGCCCCAGCAGATCCGCTTTGGCCAGCTCAGTGTCTTTGACACCGTGCTGACCGGCCGGCTGTCATATTTCGGCATCAGCGCCCAGCCAACTGACTATCAGATTGTCAGCAGTGTCTTAGCGGAGCTGGATCTGAGCTGTCTGGTCGGCCGCAATGTTACCGAACTGTCCGGCGGTCAGCAGCAGAAAGTGGCCATCGCCCGGGCTTTGGCCCAGCAGCCCGGTCTGCTTATCTTTGATGAGCCGACCGGTCATCTTGACATGGCCAATGAGCAGCTGATTATCGATATGTGCCGGCAGCTGGCCGTAAAAAAGAATATTGCCATCCTGCTGTCAATGCATGATCTCAACCAGGCCGTCAGCATTGGCCAGCGTTTTTTCTTCATCAAGGATGGAACCGTTAAATACAGCGGCGGCCGGGAGCAGTTTACGGCGGCTGTCATTGAAGATGTTTATGGCAGCCCGGCACGGGTTGTCAATTATGAAAACGAAATAATCGTTTTGAAAGGAAAGCAGCAATGAAAAGACGAATTATTCTGCTGGCCGTCATAGCCGCGGTAGTTTTGACCATGACCGGCTGTGGCAGCGGATCCGGTCAGCCGGACGATGCCGGCCAGAGTGTTACGGTAACGGATATGATTGGAAGACAGGTGGAGGTGAAACCGGGCAGCTATACCCGGGTGGTCTGCATCGGAGCCGGCGCATTGCGCTTATACAGCTACATTGCCGATACAGGCCTGCTGGCCGGGGTTGAGGATATTGACAACACCTCCCTGGATAACCGGCCTAAGATGTTTGACGGCGTGGCCCGGCCTTATGTCATTGCCTATGAAGAGGTGTTTGCCACCCTGCCATCCTGCGGAGTCGGCGGGCCCAATGCCCAGAGTGCCGAGGCCGAGAAAATTCTGGCCTGTAACCCCGACATCGTGATTTCCGAATATGAAGATGTTGAAAAGGAAGATGCGCTGCAGCAGCAGCTGGGTATTCCGGTCATTACCCTGAAAACCGGTCCTGACGGTGTCTTTGACCAGGCTTTCAGCCAGAGTCTGCAGCTGCTGGGCACGGTATTTAATGAAGCCAGCCGGGCGGAGACGCTGATTTCGTTTGTCGACAGTGAGAAAGAGCAGATCAATAGCCGCACCGCTGCCATGACCGGCGGTGATCAGCCTAAAGTCTATATCTGCGGCCTGGGCAACTGGGGCACCACTAATCATCTGATGACTTCGCCGTCTTATATTTCATTTAAGGTGGCCAACATTGAAAATGCTGTCAGTGATCTGAGCGGCGCCGTCCAGTCAATTGAAGCCGAAAAATTTATCGCCCTGGGCTCCCAGATGGATATCATGATAATTGACGCCGCCGCGGTTAAAAACATCAAGCCCCTCTATCAGCAGGACAGTTCCATGTTTGATACCTGCAAAGCCTGGCAGAACGGCCAGGTTTACCTGCAGATGGCCTATAATGCCTATTACACCAATTATGAAATCGCCCTGATCAACACCTGGTTTATTGCCAAATCGGTGTATCCGGAAGCCTTTGCGGATATTGACATCACGGCCAAGACCGATCAGATTACCGAGGCTTTTCTGGGCCAGCCGCTGGCTGAAGCCATTTTTGCCTGTCCCGGCAGCTTTGGCGGCTATCAGAAGATAGATACGGCATCATTCTTTAACTAAAACAGCCGGCTGCTGTCTAAAGAAGCAGAACGCCCTAAACCAGCGTTTTGCTTTTTTTTGCCCATGTTCTTATTAACAAGGTATACTTAATAAAGGCGGGAAGGCCGATCAGGGCCGTCCGGAAGCAACGGGAGCCAATATGACAAAACTAAGCATCATTGTTCCGGTATACAACGCGCAGGCCAGTCTGGCCCGCTGTATTGAATCGGTTCTGAAGCAGGATTTTACGGACTGGGAACTGCTGCTTATTGATGACGGCAGTCATGATGACAGTCCAAAGATCATGGATGACTATGCCGCTTCTGACAGCCGCATCAAGGCCGTTCATAAGACTAACTCCGGAGTCTCAGCGACCCGCAACCGGGCTTTGGCCATGGCTAAGGGACGCTATATCCAGTTTATGGATGCTGACGACTGGCTGGCTTTGGAAGCCAGCAAGCTGCTGGTCAGGGCGATGGGCAGCGGCCAGACGGACATGGTGGTGGCCGATTTCTACCGGGTCGTCGGGGAGAACGTCTCCAAAAAGGGGTCCATCAGCAAGGCCTGTGTTCTCAGCCGCAATGATTATGCCGATGAAATGATGAAATCACCCGCTGATTTTTATTACGGCGTCTTATGGAACAAGCTTTACAAGAAAAGCATCATTGACCGCTATGCCCTGCGGATGGATGAGAATGTCTGCTACTGCGAAGACCTGCTGTTCAACATGGAGTACCTGCTTCATGTCCGCAGCGTGGCCGTGCTGAAAGTGCCGGTTTACTATTATGTCAAAACCGAAGGCTCGCTGGTGGAAAAGAGCATGAATGTGCCGGCGCTGATTCAGATGAAGCGCAATGTCATCACTTATTACAATGATTTTTATAAGAGCATTCTGACGGAAAGTGATTACCGCAAGCGGATGCCGATCATTTACGGGTTTCTGCTGGCCGTGGGCAGTGACAGCATCACCATGCCCTTTATTAACTCCTTTAAGCTGGGCAATGAAACCGGCAAGCCGGTCTATATCGATGAGCGGACCCAGGATACGGTTATCGGGCGCTGCTATATGGCCTACAGTCTGCTGGACAGGTATCTGTTTACCGTAGCCGAACAGTTCAAACTGGACCGCACGGATATCAGGATTCTGTACTGTCTGTTTATTTCTGACGGCCAGATCACCCTGGCCCAGATAGAGGCCTATACCGGCATTTCCCGGCTGACTGTCAGCACCTATCTGGTCAAATTGACGGCCCAGCAGTATATCAGCAAGAAGAAAGAGATCGTGGAAGATGAGAGCATGTCCCGCTATACGATCATTTCCGCCAAGATCAGCCAGGCCATTGCCAATATGCAGACAGATTATGAAAGAGTCTGCTTCAGCGGGCTGACGGCCCCGCAGATTGACGAGTTTAAAGCCAGCCAGCAGATTATTTACCAGAATATCGCCAAGTTATTGAAATAACAGCCGGCTGTAAAGGCCGGCAGTCAGGAGCCAAACACGATGTATGAACAGATGAACACTTTTACCGGGCGGCAGTTTGAGCCGCTGAAAATGACACCCGCTGATGTTGATATTACGGATATCGCCCACGCTTTGAGTCTGATCTGCCGGGGCGGCGGCCATGTCCGTTATTTTTTCTCGGTCGGGCAGCACAGCATCAACTGCGCCAATGAAGCGGCCGGAAGGCATTGCAGCCGGCGGGTCATTCTGGCCTGTCTGCTGCACGATGCTTCCGAGGCCTACATCGCCGATATCATCCGGCCGGTAAAAAGGGATATCCCGCAGTATTTTGCCATCGAGGACATGATAATGAAAAATGTCTTTGCCAGCTGCGGCCTTGACGAACTGACGGCCGAAGAATCGGCCCAGGTCTTTGGGATTGATGATGACATGCTGGTCTGGGAGCTTAATACCATGTTTACCGGCTATCACACCGCTGCCAAGCCGGTTATGGCCTGCGTTGCCCAGCTGGATGAAAAGCCCTGGCGGCAGGTCGAGCAGCAGTTTTTGAAAATTTATGAAGAGTATAAATTGGACAGTGAGCCGGGAGGAACAAAATAATGAGCCGGGTAAACGTAGAATATATCAATCAGATGCCGGATTGGCCGACCGGCTGTGAGTCGGTCAGCACGGTCATGGCCTTAAACAGCATTGGTGTCGCTATCACTGTCGACCAGTTTATCAAAGACTATCTGCCCCAGAAAGGCCTGGATGGCCGCAGCGGGGTTTTGACCGGACCGGATCCCAACGCCTTCTTTATTGGTGATCCGCATGTCAAACCGGGATCGTATGGCTGCTATGCCCCGGTCATCGTCAGCGCCGTCAATAAGCTTATGGCGGACCGGCAGACCGGCTGGCAGGCTGTCAATGCCACCGGGGTTTCGACCAGCCAGCTGATTGAAGAACAGATTGATAACGGCCGGCCGGTAATATACTGGGCCACTATTAATTTCCGGCCCAGCTTTATTGATACCAGCTGGCAATTGGAAGATAAAACAATCTGCCAGTGGATCAGTCCGGAGCACTGTTTGCTGTTAATCGGGGCGGAAGATGATTATTACTGGTGTGCTGACCCGTATGACGGCAATGGCCTTATCACCATTGAAAAGCAGCTGCTGGAAGACCGGCACCGGGAAATGATGGAAATGGCCGTCGTCCTGAATCCGGCCGGCCCGAAGCATGATTGAACTGGGCAGCCTGCATTTTAAAGGAACCCTGCGCGATTATCAGGCTGACATTGTCAGCCGTCAGGCCGAATATCTGCAGGACGGCAAAATGCATATCGTGGCCGCCCCGGGGTCCGGCAAAACGATTCTGGGTCTGGAACTGATCTGCCGGCTGAACCAGCGGGCACTTGTGCTGGCTCCGACGGTTACAATCAAGCAGCAGTGGGGTCAGCGGTTTGCCGACAGTTTTCTGCCGGATGCCGGTCAGCCCGATGACTATCTTTCCTTTAACCTGAAGCAGCCCGGCCAGATAACCTGCACAACCTATCAGGGCCTTTTTGCCGCGTACACCCATGGCCGGGAGGAAAGCGAAGAGGATCTGGAAGAGGACGACGCCCTGGCCGATTATACTTCTTTTGATTTGGTCAGCTGTCTGAAAACAAATAATATCCGGACAATCTGCCTTGATGAAGCCCACCATCTGCGCAACGAATGGCATAAAGCCCTGACCGATGTCATTGCGGCTTTATCCGATCAGCCGGTTACCATAATCGCCCTGACGGCAACGCCGCCTTATGATGCGTCTATTGAGCAATGGCAGAAATACACGGATTTATGCGGTCCGATTGATGCCCAGATCGGCGTGCCCCAGTTAGTAGCCGCCGGGATTCTGTGTCCGCATCAGGACTATGTCTATTTCTCCGCTCCGACGGCCCAAGAGCAGACCCTGCTGACAGACTACCAGAACAGGGCCGCGGAAACAGTCAGCCGGCTGGGGGCTGAAAAAGTCTTTGATCAGGCGCTGGCCTGGCAGAATACGGAAACCGAATATCAGCAGAATGAAGAAAAGATTTTAGAACACCCGCATGGCTATATGGCCCTTTTATGCTGTGCCGCCCATTTCGGCCGTCCGGTCAGTCAGCCGATGGTAAAGATGATTGCCCCCAATGGCAAAATGCCGGAATATGACCGCTACTGGGCCCAGACGGCACTGCAGTTTATCGTTGACCAGCCTGACTGTGTCGGTCCGCAGCTTTCGGCTGGTGTCTTTATGACGCTGGCTAAAGCCAATCTTATTCAAAGCCGGCAGGTGCAGCTTGAAACCAATGACCGGCTGAAAAGAATGCTGGCGGCTTCGGTCTCCAAGCTGGATTCAATAACGGCGATCGTCACGGCTTCGGCGGCATCCCGGAATAAGGATCTCCGGCTGCTGATACTGACGGATTATATTAAAAAGGAACAGCTTGATCTGGTTGGCACTGATCAGCTGCTGACAGCTATTGGCGCGGTGCCGGTCTTTGAAACCCTGCGCCGCACCATGGGTTTGAAAGTGACCATCGGCATGCTGTCAGGACCGCTGATTATCCTGCCGGCTTCAGTTATGGAAGCCGCTGCTGCCATAGCGGCTGAAAGAAAGATCAGCATCAGTTGCAAGCCCTTAAATGACCCGGCATTCTGCCAGGTCACCACCAGCGGTGTGCGCCGGCAGCGGGTGGCTTTGATTACGGCTCTGTTCAGCCGCGGCTGTCTGCAGGTGCTGATTGGCACCAAGTCTCTGCTGGGGGAAGGCTGGGATGCCCCCTGTGTCAATGTTTTGATTCTGGCCAGTTTTGTCGGCAGTTTTATGCTGTCCAACCAGATGCGGGGCCGGGCCATGCGCACTGATCCCAAACAGCCTGACAAGGTTTCTGCTATCTGGCATCTGGCCGCGGTCAGTCCGACAGCAGCCGGCTTAAAGCTGGCCGGGGATGACTGGGATGTGATTAAGAGGCGCTTTGACTGCTTTGTCGGGCCGGCCTACAACCGGGATATTATTGAATCGGGAGTTGAACGGCTGACCGTCATCAAACCGCCGTATACCCGTGACGGGCTGGCGGAAATCAACCGCCAGATGCTGCTGACGGCTGCTGATTATCAGGCGGTCCGGCAGCATTGGAAGGGCAGCCTGCAGGGCTCGCTGACTCCGGAAATAGTCCAGACCGCTGAAACGGACCAGCCGCTGACACCGCAGGGCTTTGTCTTTACCAATGTTATTCTGACTATTGTTTACCAGGCCCTGCTATACCTGCTGCGAAGCCTTGTGGTCTCGGCTCTGACTTCCGGGGGCGGGCTGGCCGTTATTGTCAATCTGGTCTACGGGGCGGCGGCTCTGGGTCTGACCGGTCTGGCGGCCTACCGGATTGCCGGTTTTGCCACCACGCCGGCCGCATTCAGAACCATCAGCAGCTGTCTGCTGCAGACCCTGTGTCAGCTTGGCGAGATCAAGTCCGGTCAGGCCGCGGTTATTGTCAGGTCAACCGGTTTAGGCAGCGGACTGTACTGCGGTCTGGTCAATGCCACGGTCTATGAGAAAACGCTGTTTGCCCAGGCCATGGCGGAGATCTTATCGCCGATTGAAAATCCCCGCTATCTGCTGATCGGCCAGACCCGCTTTTTCAAAATGATTAGTGATGATCTGAAGCGCAGTTATGCCTGCCCGGCAGTAATCGGGCAGAATAAGGATAGAGCTGAACTGCTCGCCCGCCGTCTGGCCCGAAGAACCGGCGGCATGCGGATTGCCTATACCCGCAGCCAGCCGGGCCGGCAGCTGCTGTTAAAATGCCGGCGGTATTCCTATATCAATGCCAATGGCATGCTGGCCGGTCAGCGACAGCGGGTCATATCGCAGTGGCGCTGACCAAGACGAATAAAAGACCCGGTGATCGGAAGATCCCGGGTCTGTTTTAATATCCAAATACTATATCTTTATTTCGTTTAATACCTGTTCAATCTGGCCGGCCATGTCCTTGAGGGCCCCCGGTTCAAACGGTGATTTCAGACCGGCCTGGGTAA
>CAYTET010000047.1:0-17596 GCA_964436975.1 uncultured Erysipelotrichaceae bacterium | reverse complement strand
ACTCAAAAGAGGCATAAGGAGGAGGAAATAACCCCTATGAAAAAGTTTTTGTCTGTTCTTGTAGCCGCTATGCTGATGGTGTCATTAGTCGCCTGTGGCAGCGGTAACACGGATTCGGGCGAATTGCCCACCGTAACATTCTGGACCACGGGATCCCAGAATGTCAGCGACGCTTTTACAGCGGTTTTCGCAAAGTATAACGCCAAAGCCGATCGTAAAGCCAACGTTGATTTCCAGTTTGTTCTTTCCGGCACCGGTGATTCTTCATTAGCATCCCGTCTGGCTGCCGCCTATCAGACCGGTCAGAAGAAGACGGGCTTTGATGTCATCGCCACTAACGGCAGTGATTTCCAGTCCTATGTTGATGAAGCCGGATCTGAAGATCTGTTCATCAAGCTGGATACCAGCAAGCTGAAGAATTATGCCAACGTCAAGATGACGGCTTCCGTCATGGCGGACAAGATTGTCCCTTACCGCGGCACCACTGTTGTCCTGGCTTATGATTCAGCCAAAGTTGCCAACCCGCCCAAGACATGGGATGAGCTGACTGCCTGGATTAAAGCCAACCCCGGCCGTTTCTCCTATAACACCCCGGATTCCGGCGGAGCCGGCCAGGCCTTCGTTTACAATTCCATTTATCGTTTCATCGATGATGAAGCAGCCAGAACTTCCAACGATCCCAAGTATGCCGCAATGTATGATGCCGGCTTCTCGTATCTGGCCGAAATTCATCCGTATCTGTATCAGTCGGGCGGACATGTCCAGTATCCGGTCAAAAACCAGGGTGCCTTGGATCTGTTAGCCTCCGGCGAAATCTGGATTACCCCGGCATGGGCTGATGGCACACTGAACGCCCTTGAGGCCGGAACCCTGCCTGATACCGTCAAGATGTACCAGCTGTCCGATGGCGCTTTAACCGGCACCGATGTTGACATGGCCATCACCAGTATCGGCATTGACAACGACGACGCCTGCTACGATGTCATGGATTACATCATCAGCGTCGAAGCTCAGCAGCTCTTTGTTGACAACATGAAGGCCGTTCCGGTCATCGATTCCTCATTACTTGAGCAGACCGATTCCGTTAAGGCCGTCAGCGCCCTGAATCCGGCCGACTTCAGAATTCTGAGTATCGGCAATCTGGGTACCACCATCAGAGACCGCTGGACAAGCGATATCGCCACTTTAGGTTAATAAGCAATAAGTAAGCTTTAGCATAAGCTTTCTCCGGTGGGGTAACACCCATCGGAGAAAGCAATCTGATTCTGCAGCAAGGGGAGGATTATTATGCGTAAACAAAAGAGCAAATGGAAACAGAATTTGTTCATTATCGGAGCGCTGACGCCAGCTTTACTGCTGTCTTTAGGCATCGTTATATATCCGATTATCAACACCATAATTCGCAGCTTCAAAGAACCCGGCACCGGGGCCTGGAGCTTATGCAATTATACTTTTTTGTTTACGGATAAAGTGGCCAGCGCTTCTATCTGGTACACCGTTGAAGTAGCTATCGCCACGGTTGTTCTGTCAATCGCCCTGTCCTATCTTTTAGCCCTGTTTC
The DNA here is from genome assembly GCA_964436975.1 of uncultured Erysipelotrichaceae bacterium. Classification (GTDB taxonomy): domain Bacteria; phylum Bacillota_I; class Bacilli_A; order Erysipelotrichales; family Erysipelotrichaceae; genus CAYTET01. Next base: position 16,035 of record CAYTET010000047.1, on the reverse strand, counting down.
TGCGGTTCAGCCATTCGAAAATCGCGCACTGGATCGGCAATCTGTATCTGATCCCGCGCTTCATTCCTGGTCTGGTTGCCGTTTATGCCATGATGACGATTGTCAGAGATTCCGGTCTGCTGCACCGCATTTCCATGCTGCTGCCGACCACCAGCATCTTCTATGATTTCAAGCCGGGCCTGCTTTATAACACCAGCGGCATCCTGCTGATGAATCTTTGGTTCAACATTCCGTTTGCGACCATGATCATCACAGCGGCCCTTTCCAGCATTTCTGAATCAACGATTGAAAGTGCCCGTGACGTTGGAGCCGGGCCGGTCAGAACCTTCTTTAAAGTCATTCTGCCGCTGTCATATAAGGATGTGCTGATTGCGGCAACCTTCGTGTTTATGAGCAACATCTCTTCGTTTACCACGCCTTATTTGATCGGAGCCAACTTCCCGCAGATGCTGGGTGTCTATCTCCGCCAGCAGTTCTCCAACTACAACTACGAAATTGCGGCAGCAACTTCCGTGGTCATCTTCGGTTTCTCCAGCATCTCGGCTATTGTGTATCTGTACACCAACATGAAAAACAGAGCCTGGGAGAATTCCGGCAACTGATTAATGCCCGGCATCTTCAGCCGTTCAAAGAAAACTATGAGAAGATAAGCCAGATCGCATTGCAGCGGCCTGGCTTTTTATGACAGCGGGAATTATTGCCTGGGAAATAATCCGGCATATCTTCCAGCCGGCTGTCAAAGGGCAAAAATCATGTTAATATCTTTATTAAGAGAAAAAGCGAAAGGAAATAACCGATGAAAGATAATTTCTACTGGGGCGGCGCCACCGCTGCCAACCAGATTGAAGGAGCCTGGAATGTTGACGGCCGCGGCCCGGCCTTGACGGATGTGACAACCGGAGGCAGTGTCAAAAAGCAGCGGATGGTAACCTATATCGGTGCTGACGGCCAGCCCGGCATGATGACATCATTTGAAAAACTGCCGGCCGGAGCCCATTATGCCGTATTGGATGACTGTCTGTATCCTAATCATGACGGCGTTGATTTCTATCATCACTACAAGGAAGACATCAAAATGTTTGCCGATATGGGCATGAAGATGTTCCGCATGTCGATTTCCTGGAGCCGGATCTTTCCGACCGGGACCGAGGACAAGCCCAATCAGGCCGGTTTGGATTTTTACCGCCATGTCTTTGAAGAGCTGAAAGCCAATGGCATTGAGCCGCTGGTGACCATGTCGCACTTCGACACTCCGCTCTATCTGGTAGAGAAGATGGGCGACTGGAACAACAAAGCCCTGATTCCCTTATTTGAAAAGTATGCCCGCACTATTCTTACGGAGTATAAGGGCCTGGTTAAATACTGGCTGACTTTTAATGAGATCAACAACACTTTGAATTTCATCAGCCTGCGCGGCAAAGTCAGTGACGCTGATTACCAGCAGGTCTGCCAGTTTCTGCACAATCAGTTTGTGGCCTCGGCGCTGGCTGTCAAAGCGGCCCGCCAGATTGATCCGGCCAATAAGGTCGGCTGCATGATCTGCGGCATTACCTTTTATCCGGCAACCTGCGATCCGCAGGACATTCTGCTGAACCGCCACCGCTGGGAAGAAGGCATCTACTACTGCGGAGATGTGCAGTGCTTTGGCGAATATCCGACTTATGCCGCCCGGATGTGGAAAGAGCATAATGTCAGTTTAGACATCACCGACCAGGAAAGACAGATTCTGAAGGAAGGAACCGTGGATCTGTATTCATTCTCTTATTACATGACCACCAATGTCACCACGCACAAAAGCGATGATAAAGTGGGCGGCAACTTCTCGCTGGGGGTCCGCAATGAGTATCTGAAATATTCCGACTGGGGCTGGGCCTTTGATCCGGACGGCCTGCAGTATTATCTGGAAATGATGTACGACCGCTACCAGCGTCCGCTGATGGTGGTGGAAAACGGCCTGGGGGCCTTTGACAAAGTTGAGGCTGACGGCCGGATTCATGATGATTACCGGATTGCCTATCTGCGGGATCATATCCGGGCTCTGGAAAAAGCCGTTGATAACGGCGTTGACTGCATCGCCTACACCACCTGGGGCTGCATTGACGTTGTCTCTGCCGGCACCGGTGAAATGGCCAAGCGCTATGGCTATATCTATGTTGATAAAAATGATGACGGCACGGGCAGCTATAAGCGCCTGCTGAAGGATTCATATTACTGGTATCAGAAAGTAATTGCTTCTAACGGCACGGATCTGGATTAAAATAGAGATACCCGAATAATAAACCATACCGATTGCAGATGATAATCTGCGGGAGACTTAACAATGACAGCAGAAGATTTTATTGGCCATAATTACGAAAAGCTATCAAAATCCGAAAAGAAAATCGCGGATTTTTTAGGCGCGGAGCCCAAGACATTTATCGGTATGACAATGCGGGAGATTTCAGAAAAGGTTGGCACCGGGGAAGCCACTATTGTGCGTTTTCTGAAGAAGTGCGGCTATGATTCCCTGATGGAACTGCGCTATGACACAGTCCGCAAGCTGGAAAAGAACCACAGCGATATTGCGGAAGAGCCAATCAAGCAGCTGTCCGAGCTGATGGAAAATGATATTGCTGCCACTGCTAAAAACCTGGATCCGAAACTGGTCAACCAGGCGGCTCTTCTGCTGAAAAAGGCCGACCATGTCTACTGCTATGGCATCGGCCAGTCCGGACTGGCCGCCGAAGTGGCAGCTTACCGGGCCATGCGTTTTGGCCGGCAGGCCCAGTATGTTACCGATATCCATTATCAGAGCATTACTTCTTATTCCTGTTCCAGCAAAGATGTTATTTTTGCCTTTTCCGGCGGCGGCATTTCCCCGGAGCTGCTGTCTTCGGTCAAGATAGCCAAGGAAAACGGGGCCCAGATTGTGGCTTTTTCCGGCAACGGCAAATACGGCCTGGTTGAACTGGCCGATATCTTCTTTCTGTGCGAAGGGCGCCGGGCCCATCTGCAGCCGGCCGGCTCAGGCATTGATATTCTGACCACGCTGATCTTTGCCTTTGAAATAGTTGTCATGCGGTATACGGCCAACAGTGCGGATAAGAGCCGTGCCATTGCCGAGAAAATTACCATTGAACTGTCCCGCAACCGGGAGAATTAAGACAAATAATAATCTTATAATGATTACAAAGCGCTGTCGGAGCCGGCAGCACTTTTTTTATCCTCCGGCCTGTGTTAGAATTGGTGCAGTAATACTCCATACAATTGTATAAGACGTGGAGCAGCACACCAGTTTCCCCAGGGAGGTGTACGTGATGCTGGAAAGAGTTTTTATTGCTAAGCCGGGCTGCATGGAAATACCGGGCATCTACCAATACCCGGATTCAGCCGCATCCAAATCCGGACCGGCCGTTCTGATGATCCACGGCTTTATGGCTTATAAAGAGGGCGATGGCTTTCTTCTGACCAAAATAGCCCAGACGCTGGCCGGCTGCGGAGTGGCCAGTCTGCGGATTGACTGCACCAGCATGGGTGAAAACCGCAATGACCGGGCCAGCTATGACATGAATTATCTGCTGGCCGATGTTACCACTGCCTATCAGGCCATGGCCGCCAATCCCCGGATTGACAGCCGGTGTATCGGCCTGTTGGGCCATTCGCTGGGCGGCCGGCTGGTGACACTGGCGGCGGCCGAACTTAATCCGGCCTTTGTCATTACGCTGAACGGCGCTCTGTTTAACAGCAATGTGACTATTCACAGCCAGGATTTCGCAGACGGCTGCGCTTATGCCGTCATCGCTACCAGCGATGGCCGCCACGAGCTTCTCTACCGCTGCTTTGCGGAAAGCCAGAAAGATTATGATGTCTATCAGTCTGTCCGCGCCTACGCCGGGCCGTTCTGTGTCTGCTACGGAACAGCTGACCCGACGGTCAAGCCGCAGACATCAATTGATTTCTATGACCGGCTGGCCAACCGGGAGAAAGAAATCATTGCGATTGAAGATGCCAACCACACCTTTAATGCCAAAACCAATGACTACACCAAGGTATATGAAGCCGCCGGCCGGCTGGCCGAATGGCTGAAAAAGATCAAAATTGCCGTGTAATAAGACGGCCGTTCATTAACAAAGTTCCGCTTGTGAAAAGAGCCGAACTTTGTTTTTTTTATGGCCCTTGTATTTTGGGCCCAGTATGCTAATATGAAGGAAATAGGGAGTGATACTCCAAAATTTGCGCTGCGAAAGCGCTATTAACCATCAAAAACAGGAGTGTTACTTTCGAAAAAAGAAAGGAGGCCGCAAATTATGATTGTGCTTATCAGATGCGATGACCGTCTCATTCATGGCCAGTGCATGGTCCGGCTGACGACTCATTACAAACTGGCGCATATTATCGTTGTCGATGACAAAACAGCCCAGACCCCGATTTTAAAGAGTATTTTTGAAAAATCGGCGATGCCGGGAATGAAGATTACCGTGACGGACCGGCAGAATTTTGAGCAGCCGGTTACCGCGGCGCTGACTGATAACGTCAACACCATGATTGTCTTCCGCTATCCGACATATGCAGTGGAAATCTTTGAGAAGATCGCTGATCTGCCCAAGTCGCTGATGGTCGGTCCGGTTCAAATCAAGAACAACGGCAAGGAAGTCAACACCGGAACCTTTGTTGATGAAGAGTATGCGCAGGCTTTCGCCAAGATGGCTGACGAAATGGGTATCGATGTCTTCTTCCAGATTACCCCTGAGCAGCACCGGTATGAGTGGGCAGACATCAAGAAGAAGCTTTAATTAACTCTTAACAGAAAGAAAAGGAGAAAAAATGAATCTAATACAGGCATTGCTGATCTCACTGCTTGGCTATCTGACTTATATTCACACCCCGTTTCTGGGCGGCGGATTAATCGGATGGTACTGCATCGGTCGGCCTCTGGTTTCATCATTCTTTATCGGCCTTATCTTAGGCAATGTTAAACTGGCCATTGAATTAGGCCTTTACATTCAGCTGATCTTTATCGGTCTGGTCACTCCGGGCGGCTCCATTGCTCCCGATATGAACCTGGCTACCTATGTGGCTCTGCCGCTGGGCATTGTTTCCGGTATGGATGGGGCGGCCGTCGGTGCATTAGCTGTTACCGTGGCTTCCATTTCCAACATCATGGCCACACCTTGCTATGCGGCCACTCTTATTCCGGTTAACATCCAGAAGAAGATGGTTGCCGAAGGCAAACTGGCCGAAGCAACCGAAGTCCCGGTCTGGGGCAACATTGTTAAATTCGTTTTCCGTTTCATTCCGACATTTATCTGCTGCTACTGGGGCCAGGGTCTGGTCACTACTTTAGTTGCCAAATCCCCGGTATGGCTGATCAACATCATGACCATTTTCGGCAATCCGCTGTGTCTGGTCGGATTTGCGATTCTGATGAAGCTTATGATCAAAAAGCCGACCGATCTTATTTACTTCACAATCGGATTTGCCCTGTGCGGAGCCTTAGGCGCCGACATGGTCACTGTCCTGATCTTCGGTCTGCTGTTTGCCTTGCTTGAGTTTAAGATCGGCCGCGCCGCCAAGAAAGTGGGTGCCTAATTATGGCTGAAACTAAATTAACAAAAGCGATGATTCGCAAGAGCTATGTAAACTGGATGATGTATAACCTGTCCCTTTATCAGCCTGAAACCATGCAGGCGCCGGCTCTGGTCAGAATGTTCGGCCTGATCCGTGAAGACCTGTATCCGGGTGATAAAGAGAAACAGCAGGAGCTGATGGCCCGCCATCTGCCTTTCTTCAACACTGAGCCTTTCTTAGGCTGCATTATTCCGGGCATTACCTTAGGTATGGAAGCCCAGAAGGCAGCCGGTGAAGATGTTGATCCCGAAATGATTGTCGCTATCAAGTCCGCTTTGATGGGTCCGTTTGCCGGTGTCGGCGACGCCCTGCTGCCGGGCACTTTGATTCCTATTCTGCTGTCCATTGCCTGCGGCTTAAGCAGCAACGGTTCAGTAGCCGGTGTTATCTTCTATGTCGTTGTCTTTTTAGGCATTATGATTCCGGTCACCTGGCTGATGTTCAACAAGGGCTGCAGCATGGGTGCTGAAGCCGCTGAAAAACTGATGGGCAGTGACATCAAGGACGATATGATCAATGCCCTTAATGTTGTCGGTCTGACGGTTGTCGGCTGTGTTGCCTGTTCTTATGCGCAGATCAAAATCGGCTTCACCTATGTTAAAGACGGTGTCACCCTGGTTGATCTGGACAGCCTGCTCAACGGCGTCTGGCCGCATCTGGTTGTTTATCTGGCCGCTTTAGGTACCTATTATCTGATGGCCAAGAAGAACTGGAGCGCCACTAAGGTTATCCTGCTGTATCTGGTTATCGCTATTGTCGGTTACTTCACAGGAATCTTAGCTGCCTAGTATGTTCAAAGCTGTAGAGAAATGTTTAGGCCAGCTGATTGTATCCTGCCAGGCTTATGAAGACACGCCGCTGTACGGCGCGGACAACATGAAGAAGATGGCAGAATGCGCCCTGATGGGCGGGGCTAAGGCCATAAGAGCCTGCTGGTCACAGGATATAAAGGCCATTCGTTCCCTGGGTCCGGATTTTCCGATCATCGGCATCAACAAGGTGATCGTTCCGGGAGCCAATGAAATGGACCATGTCATTATCACACCCAGTCTGCAGGCTGCCGACGAGGTCATTCCGGCCGGTTTGGATATTCTGGCCATGGACTGCACCCTGCGCCCCTACCGCGGCAAGGATGAATTATACGCCCTGCTGAAATCAGTAAAAGAGAAGTATCCCGAATTGCCTATCATGGCCGACTGCGGCACTCTGGAAGAAGGAATTTTCGCTGCTGAGACCGGATATGTCGACATCGTGGCTACTACTTTGGCTGCCTACTACAAAAAACTGGACGGCCCGGATGTTGAATTTGTCAGAGAGCTCAAAAAGAGTGTGTCGGTGCCTGTCAATGCCGAAGGCTCGGTCTGGGAGCTGGCTGATTTAAAGGCTGTCATACAGGCCGGTGCGGATATGGTGACCGTGGGAACGGCTATCACACGCCCGCATCTGATTACCAAGCGTTTTATTGATTACAATTCGACTGTCAGAGGGGAATAGTTATCTATTCCCTTCTTCTGTTCTATAATTAGGCCGTAACAAGGGGGATCCGTCATGACTGCCGAAAAGTATGAATACCAGCTGACCCAGCAGGACTATATTCACTATCTGCGCTATGTGTCAGCCAATACCGCTTCCAGCAAGAAGATGCGGAATTATCTGATTGCCTCAGCACCCATATTGCTGGCTTTTACCTGTTTCTATTTCCGGGCCCGGCTGCGCTGGGGCCATATTCTTATTGTGGTTATCTTTGCCGTCTACTGGGTTCTGCGGGCGGCGCCGTTTATCTGGAAAACCTTTATTCAGAAGAGAATCAGCGATAATATTGTCGCCGCCAACAAGGTCCAGTCATTTGATAAAGTCAGTCTGTCCATCAGCAGCAAGGGCCTTATTGTCAACAATCAAACTGTCGAATACAGCACCATTACCAAAGTAATTCCGCTGGAAGATATAATCATCATTTTCTATGGCACCAGACAGGCCGTCATTGTACCCCAGCGCCTTTTTGAAACAGCCGGAGAACAGCAGCAATTTCTGACGGCTATTGACCGCCATATCCTGCAGCATGAAGAAGCCCAAAAGGAGGAAGCCTGATGTTTATCAAATCACACCGCATTTATACGGAAAACGGTCCGTGGGACGGGTTTATTGAAATCAAAGACGGAATCATTGCCAATCTGTATAAAGCCGACGCTCCCATCAGCAGCTATGTTGACTATGGCTCTGACCGCATTATTGCCGGCATCTTTGACACCCATAACCACGGCACCATGGGCTATTCCATGATCGATCTGGGCCAGGACCAGCCGGCGGTAATAAAAGGTTATCTGAAGGGTCTGGCCGGACAGGGGGTAACATCAGTGCTGGCAACAGCCAGCATCAGCATGTTTGAAGCCCTGGCGGCGGCAGTTGGTCAGAAAAATGACGGCGCCGAACTTATCGGCATTCATTCAGAAGGCCCCTATCTCAACCGGGTCGGGGAAAAGGGCGTTGATACCGGGCATCCGGAAATCACGCTGGACGACGTCAAGGCCATGACCGCCAAAGCGGGCGGCAAACTGAAGCTGGTTGCCATTGCCCCGGAACTGGCCAACGCCAGCCAGGCGGTCGCTTACTGGCTGAGCCAGGGCGTCAGGGTGGCCTTTGCCCACTCCAACTGTGATTACCAGCAGGCCATGGAAGCTTTTGGCTGGGGCATTACCATTTCCACTCATACCTGCAATGTCATGAGCGGCATTCACCACCGCCACATGGGCGGACTGGGCGCCTGCCTGCTGAATCCGGATGTCAACAATGAGATCATCTGCGATTTCATGCATGTGTCCCAAGAGATGCTGGAGCTGATGTTCAAATGCAAGCCGCTGTCAAAATTTGTGATGGTGTCAGATAACATTCTGCTGGCCGGCGCTCCCCAGGGCGTGTATAAGGCGGATATCGACGGAACAAATATGGAACTGCATATAACCCCTGAGGGCTTCTGTCTGACCGATACCGGCCGGCTGATGGGTTCAACCAAGCCGGTGTTATACGGCATCGGCAACCTGGTGGAAAAGATGGGCCTGCCTCTGGAGCAGGTCAGCCAGATGGCTTCGCTTAACCCGGCCCGCCTGTATGGCGTCGGTGATCACAAAGGCTCCATCTGGTATGGCAAGGATGCCGATCTGGCAGTAATCAGCGACGATTATCAGGCCCGCTATACTTACAGCAAAGGCCGGCTGGTCTATGACTGGCAGAAAGATACCGACCTGTTTAACCAGGATGTTCTTAAATACGCTAAGCAATAAAACCGGGCAACCGGTTTTTCATTGCCGCAATTTGAATAATATAATGATTAAGCATAAGATAATGGTGCTGTCGGTTCGGCTCAGACAGGGTTTATTTACCGGGGCTGATATGTTACAATCAGTTATCGTCTGTTTCTGCCAATTGCTGTCTGAATGCATCGAGGCTTAAAATTGAGGAAATGGTGAAAATGAAGAAAAATAAAGACATTGAAAATAAGCGGCCCAAGCCTAAAAAAGAGCAACATTCGCTCTTCTGGCTGATTGCCCACAATAAAAAGGTCACGGTTGTATTTTTCCTGTGGCTTATTGTGGTAGCCCTTTTGGCATATCTGGTTTTGGTGTTCAGCGGTTTTCTGACCGGGCAGCAGCTGCTGATTGTCATTGCGGCTCTGGCCGTGTTTGTGCTGCTGCTGTTTGTGCTGCTGCGGTTCTATAAGACCTCGGCGGTTATAAATGCCATACTGGCCGTCGCTCTGGCGGTGACATCCTTCTATTCGAGCACCATTGTCAAAAGAATCCAGAATTACATTACGGAAAAACAGACCGATTATGTTTATATCATCACGACAGTTGACAGCACCATAACAACTGAGGATGATTTCTATTTTTACCGGTACGGCCAGATCAGCAATGATGATTACTACTCCAACTGGGGTCTGACTATTCTGCAGAATGCCGGCAAGACCAGCAACCTGATTACCAACACTTATGACACGGCTCCGCTGGCATATACGGCCCTGCAGAGCGGTGACATTGATATGCTGTGCGTATCATCAGCGGATCTGTCCGCCATAACGGATGATCCCCAGTATGCCGAAACCGAACTGAAATACAAGATTCTTTACCAGGACAGCGTCACAACGACACTGGATCTGCCTAAAGTTGATTTAACTTCCCAGCCGTTTCTGCTTTATATTGCCGGCATTGATTTCAGCGGCATTAATGACATTACCGGCAAGGGCCGTTCTGATGTCAATATCCTGGTAGCCTTCAATCCCAATACCGGCAAGGCTTCCATGCAGTTTGTGCCGCGTGACACCTGGGTCAATATTCCCTGTGACTGCTGCAGCAACAAGAAATCCAAACTCAACCGGGCTATGGACTACGGCGGAACCAGCTGTGCCCTGACCACCATTGAGACGTATTTTGACATCAACATCAATTACTATGTAAAGGTAAACTTCTATACGGTAGTCAATGTCGTCGATGCTTTGGGCGGGGTAACGGTTTACAACGATGAAGCCTTTACCTGCAAGACGACTAACTATTTCCACGAAAACAGAACCTATAAGTTTGCCAAAGGCTATATTACCTTAAACGGCGATGAAGCCCTGACCTATGCCCGTGAGCGCAAGGCCTTTGCCTCCGGCACCGCCGGCGATTTAAAGCGCGGCCAGCACCAGATGCAGATTATTCAGGCCTGCCTGGACAAATTCACGGAAAATATATCAGTTGATCTGTTCATGAAGCTGCTTGATGCCACTAACGGCACCATTGCGACCAACTTCACCCAGCAGGATATGTTCGGTCTGCTCAATATTTATACCAAGATTCACAATAGTCTGGAAATCAAGACTTATACAATGAAAGGCAGCACAACGGATGTTTACACTGATCCGATTTATCATGGCGATGCCTATTACTTCAAACCGAATGACGGGGAAAAGGAAAAGGTCAAAGCCCGGATCGAAGCAGTGCTCAACGGGGAAGACTTACTGGCTGATTAAAGTGGGGGCGCATGGACAATAACAAGAATCAGATTGAGATTAAAATTTTCGGCTTGAAATTACTGCTGATGGCAGCTGACACGGCCTTCTTTGCGTTGCTCTGGTTCCATTATTTTGATGACCAGCTGTACGCCCCGTTCTGGGAAAAGGGCAACTGGTTTATCATTGCGGTTTTCTTCATCATCTACTACTGGGCCGCTGATCTGTACGGCGGCTTCCAGGTCAAGATCAAGACGCCGAGCGAACTGCTGTATTCCCACAGTGTGGCTGCCATTCTGACGACCTTTCTGTTCTATTTCATTACCTGGGTTCTGATGCGGCGGCTGCCCAATATCCTGATCTTTGTCGGGATGGACATCGTTCTGACCGCCCTGGCTTTCTTATGGTCTTTTCCGGTGCACCGCTATATTAAGCACATAGATCCACCGCGCCGGACGGTAATCATCTATCACGGCAAATCGGCTCTTAACAAGGCCCGCCGGATCATGGATATGTTCAGCTGGCGGTTTGATTATGCCGGGGCCATCGACGCCGGCAGTCCGGATGAGATTATTGATGAGTATATAAAGAAAAATGACGGGCAGGCGGTAATGCTGTTTGGAATTGACTCAACCCGCCGCGACCAGCTGCTGCTGCACTGCCGCATTGCCCATTATCAGGTGTTTGTCCGCACCAATATCGGCGATCTGATGATGGATGGCAGTGTGCCGATGCAGGTTTCCGATCTGACCCTGTCAGTATGCGACGATATGCATTACAATTTTCTGTATTTGGCAGCCAAAAGAATGTTTGATATTATCTTCAGTCTGATTGGCATGATTATTGCCAGTCCTTTCATGCTGATTATTGCGGTGGCCATAAAGATCTATGACCGCGGACCGGTCTTCTATAAGCAGCAGCGCTATACCAAAGACCGGAAGGTGTTTGCCATGCTTAAATTCCGCAGCATGAAGCCCAATGCCGAGGGTGATGGCGTCGCCCGGCTGGCTACGGAAAATGATGACCGGATTACTCCGGTCGGCCGCATCATCCGGGCCATCCGTTTTGATGAGCTGCCGCAGCTGTTCAACATCTTAAAGGGCGACATGTCCTTAGTCGGGCCGCGGCCGGAACGTCCGGAAATCGCTGACGAGTATGAAAAAACCGTGCCGCAGTTTGCGCTGCGGCTGCAGGTCAAGGCCGGTCTGACCGGCTATGCCCAGGTCTACGGCAAGTACAACACCGCTCCTTATGACAAGCTGCAGCTGGACCTGCAGTACATTGCCAAGCAGAGTTTGCTGATGGATTTCAGGATAATCCTGATTACCATAAAGATATTGTTTGAAAAGAGCAGCACGGAAGGAATCGGCGACGATATGATCAATGCTGCTGAAAGCGACGATGACGAGAATTAAAAAAAGAAACCGGTGAACGGCACCCCAAAAGTTGGACAACAACTAACAGAAGGGCTGCCGTTCACCGGTTTTTTACTGGTGATAGCGTTTAAGGCCGTGGCCGGCATAGGAGATAAAGCAGCGGCATTTGGTCAAAAAGGGCAGATCCATATAGCCGTAAGTTTTCCAGGTCATGGCGGCAGAATGCCATTTGTTTCCCGATTTGGATGAAGCCGTAATCCGGTACTGGATAAGCGGTTCATTTAAGCCGCAGGCTGTCAGGCCGTCACGCATAATCTGCAGCCAGGTCAGATAATCTTCATGGGCATCGGCATGCTGCATGGGATAGCGGCTGAACAGTTCTTTCTTGATAAGAACAGATGAACAGACGATATCATTGCCCTTGAGAAGGGTCTGATAGTCAATCTGCTCCGGGACAAAGAAATAGCGGCCGTTCGGCTGGCCGTTTTCATCGATGCATTCGGCTCCGGTATATAAGAACTCGGCTCCGCTGGTATGCTGGAAGGCCAGCTGGCGGGCCAGCTTGCCCGGATCCCAGATGTCATCAGCGTCCAGCAGGCCGATCCACTCGCCCACCGCCAGTTCAGCCCCGGTATTGCGGGCGGCCGCCACACCCATGTTGACAGCCAGTTTAAAATAGCCGACCCGGTCATCTTCTTCAGCCAGTTTCTTCACGATGGCCGCTGTATTGTCTGTCGAGCAGTCATCGATGACCAGAATCTGAAGATTGCGCTCGGTCTGATTCATAGCCGATCTGATGGCGGCTTCAATATATTTCGCTCCGTTATAAACCGGAATAATGACACTGCAAACAGGTTTGTTTTTCATGCTGACAGCTCCCCCTTGTGGCAGCGGCTTTATTCTATCATATCGCTGTGTGCTATTGCCATCTTGCTTTCAGGGTCGGACAATGCGGTTTTAGGTGTGAAAGGGTCTGATTTAAGATATAATAAACACAGAAAAGAGTTGATCCCCATGATATTGAATTTAGCCCATCGCGGCTATAGCGGCAAGTACCCTGAAAACACTATGCTGGCTTTTAAGAAAGCATATGAAGCCAAGGCTGACGGCATCGAACTTGATGTTCATTTCTCCAAAGACGGTCAGCTGATTGTTATGCATGACGAAGATGTCAGCCGCACAACGGACGGCCACGGTCTGATTATGGATAAAACCCTGGCTGAACTGAAGCAGCTGGATGCTTCCTATACGTACAGGGAGCAGTTTGGCAAAGTTGAGATTCCGACTTTGGAAGAATACTTCCAGTGGGTCAAGGACACGCCGCTGATCACCAACATCGAATTGAAGACCAGCATTATTCCCTATACCGGAATAGAGCAGGCCGTGCTGGCCATGATGGATAAGTATGATCTGCGCAGCCGGATCATCATCTCTTCTTTCAACCATTATTCCGTGATGCGGTTTAAGAAACTGGCTCCGGATGTCGACTCCGGCTTTCTGGAGTCAAGCGAAATCATAGACTTTGGCGCTTATACGGAAAAACTGGGCATTAACTGCATTCATCCGCTGATCTACAATATCATGATGAATCCGGAGTGCCTGCAGGAAATTCAGGCTCACCATCGCAAACTGAATGTCTGGCATGTGGATACTCCTGATGATGTCCGGGCAATGAAGAAGATTGGCGTCAATGCCATCATCAGCAATTATCCGGAGATGGTCCGTCAGATACTGGCGGAAGACTAAGCATTTCAAAACCCGGGAGGTAAGAAATATGTATTACGTATTCAGACGCAGTGTGGATGAGTATTATCCTGATTACATTGCTGATTTTGAAACCATGGAATTAACAGAAGACCCTGATTATGCAGCACAGGTTTCGGATCTGTATATCGACATGCTTGACACAGCCTATCTTAATTCACTCGGCTTTTATGCGGTCAGTCTGGGCCATCTGACGGTTAACATCGTTTCGCCCCGTTATTTCAGACCGCGGATCCGCAATTACCGTTCGCACATGACACCGCGCCAGCCGCGCCGGCGTCAGGAGATCGGCCCGCACGGAGTGACTATGAACCGGGTTCAGGACAGCGGCCCGCATATTGCCGGTGAGCAGCCGGGAATGGTTGGGACCAGACGTCAGGCAGCGGTTAAGTCACGTCAGCCGGCCAATAACGATGTCCGGATTGCCGGGGAGCCGTCAATGCAAAATAACAGCCGGCAGCCTCAGGGTGCCGGGCGTCAGGAATCCGGCCAGGTTCATGTCAGCCGGGCCGAAAGAAGAGGCAATCTGACCAATAATATGGCCAGGGGCGGCAGCGGAATTCATGGCGGCCAGATGGGTCATGGCGGCGGTGGGCGCTCCAGCAGCGGTCATACCGGCGGCCGGGGCGGTCAGCGCGGCATCTGATAGCGATTCAATAAGGCGGCTGAAACCGCCTTTTAGTTAATCATAATAGAAAACAGGAGACCTACAGCATGACAATACTGCGTGAATGGTTTGTCTGGGGCGAATCCGATCTTTTGCCTTACGGACTTCTAATGATTGTGATGAGCTACTTTCTGGCCAGCCGCTGCCAGCCGAAAACCCAGCTTAAGATGGCGGCTGTCTGTCTGGTGATTTTTCTATTGTCAGCCATTCTTATCGAAGTTGTTGCTTCCTGGGGCTGGCAGTATCTGTTCCTGTTTGCCGGCGGCTTTGCGTTCTGCCTGCTGGTCGGAACCATGGCGCGCTATCTCTGGCAGATGGTTAAAAACAAAAACAGAAAGAGCGAATGATAAGGGTATGTCTCTGCCTAAAGATGACTTTTACAGAAAGCCGCTATATAATGGTGGCGCATGAATAAAAAGCCAATCGGCGGGAGGATATAATACGGGACAGGCTTATTATAATAATTGTTTTTCCCTTCTCACAGGGAGCGGGCAGATCTGATGCTGATTTTCTTTTTGCTGTTTGTAGCGGTATGTTTCTGGGGCATTAGCCGACCGGATGGCGGTGGCTTTGTACCGGATTATATGTCTAAAACTAAATCAACAGCTGTTAAGGGTATTTTTGTAATTTTGGTATTTTTCCGCCATTTTGTGAATTATAACCATCTGGGACCATGGCAATCTGATTCAGTTATCGTTTCTTTCATCCGTGCAATAGGGCCGCTGATGGTAACGATGTTTTTGTTTTATTCTGGTTACGGCGTAATGGAATCGATTAAAAACAAAGGCTGGACTTATGTGAAAAATATGCCTGTCCAGCGTATTTTGCGGGTGCTTTTTGAATTTGATATTGCAGTAGTCCTGTATATCCTTCTCAACTGGGCCTTGGGCATTAGAATGACGGCTGTTCAGATTATGAAGTCATTTGTCGCACTGGCCACGGTAGGCAACAGCAATTGGTATATTGTGGCCATCATTGCCTGCTATCTTTTCACTTATCTTTCTTTTTCATTATGGCGCAAGAATAACGTAATTTCATTGGCACTGACTTCAATACTGTGCATAGGCTTTTCGTTTGTTATCAGAAACTTTTATGATGGTGAAAACTATCAGACTATGATTTGCTACGCTGCCGGACTGTGGTTTTCACTGAAGCAAAAGGGAATTGAGCAGATAATCCGGCGAGGCAGCAGGTATTATCTGGCTTTCGGAATCGTGGCCGTGTTATTCATTGCTGCTGCGGGATCTACACCAAGTTATGTGTTGTTTGCGATTAAAGCCCTAAGCTTTACTGGCATTATAGTGCTGCTAACGATGAATGTTACTTTCGGCAATCCGATATTGAACTTGCTGGGTCGTTGGGTTTTCAGCTTCTATATCCTGCAGCGGTTGCCGATGCGGCTAGTAAACAGTCTTGGCTTTATGGGATCTAATGTATATCTAAGTTTTGTTTTCTGTCTCGCTGCTACAATCGGCTTAGCATGGGCTTTCCAGCACCTGCTGAAGCAGATAGACCATCTTTTCGTCCTGGCCTGTCGGCACTGAGCGGATGATTCGGCCTACACTGAGCGGATGATTCGGCCTGTGTACGTTTGTAAATGATGTGAGACTATAATTTTTAAGAAAATGCGATTAAGG
>CAYTET010000046.1:2184-17723 GCA_964436975.1 uncultured Erysipelotrichaceae bacterium | reverse complement strand
GTTACCTTATAAAACTATTAAATTTGCCCACACTTCTTGATGAAGACTCAAAAAAAGCAGCATTATTCATGCTGCAGCAGACCGTGCTTCTGTAGAATATACTGGATTCCGTCCTGGCGGATGGCTGGGGCAATCTCATCGGCCGCCTGCTTGGCATCATCATCCCCGTTACCCATGCAGACCCCGATCTGACAGGCTTTCAGCATGGCAATATCATTGGCACTGTCGCCGATGGCCATGCACTGAGTCAGTGATAAGCCAAACGTCTGCAGGGCCTTGGCCAGGGCTATGCCCTTGTCAAGATTATCAGCGTATACTTCCGTGCCCAGGTCATAGGCATGAACAAAACTGACCTGCGGGAAAACCGCGGCCAGACTTTCGGCTTTCCGGTTATCCCCGATGATAAAGGCCCCCAGCGGACTGGGATGATTCTGCTGATAGCGGCCGGACGTGTCATCCAGCACATGGGCCCAGACATCGCTGGTCTTGCAGTAAATGCGGCAGTACTGCTCATAATTATTTTCAACGGCCACAACTTCGTTGTATTTCAGTCCCAGCGCCAGGCCTTCACTGGCACAGCGCTGCTTCAGGGCCGGAATAACAGCGGCCGGCAGCGGGTATGAGTCAACCAGGCGGCCCTGCGAATCAGCGATGCCGGCGCCGTTAATCGTGACATAGCCGTCGGGCTTAAGATTGTTTTTAACATCGTCCTGAACAAGACAGTAGCACCGGCCGGTGGCAATCAGGATTTTAAGGCCGTTCCGGCGGCATTGTAAAAGAGCCTTCAGGGCCGAAGAATAAATAGTCTGGCTGCCTCTTTCGATCAGCGTGCCGTCAATATCCAGCGCCAGGGCCTTAATCATCTGTCTTCTCCGTCAGCAGCATCCGGCTGATGAAATCAGCTACCCCGCCCTCGGCACAGCCGGCAGTAACACAGCTGGCAGCTTTCTTGGCGTTGTCAGAGCCATTGGCCATACAGCCGGACAAACGGGCCAGTTTAAACATGGGAATGTCATTGTCATTATCTCCCGTCACGGCAATCTGGTCAGGGCTTATACCGCTGTAATCCAGAATCCGGCTCAGCCCAAAGCCTTTATCAATGCCCTGCAGGGAAACGTCAATAACATCCTTTTGGGAGACAATGAAGTTGTAGCGGCCCGAAGTCTGGCTGGCAAGGGTTTTGCACAGGTCAGCCATGTTGCCGTCTTTTTTATAAAGACAGATATGGTAACAGGGCCGGCTGACCCGGCTTAAAATGTAATGGACCAGCAGAACATTGACCCCGGCCTTGGTAAAGTCATAATCAATCAGCGGCGTATACATCCCGGTGATATCAGTATCATCCTGACTGACCGTAAAGCCCAGCCCCAGCCGGCTGGTCAGTTCATATAATGTTTTGACGTCATCAAAGCTGAAAGGCCGGTCAATAATGACATCACCGCTGCGGCAGTCAACAGCGTAGCTGCCGCTGGCCGCAAAGGCATAGCCGCCTTTTTCCTTCAGTTCAAACAGATCAATATACGGCTGGATACCGGCCATGATCCGGGAAGAAGCCAGTGTGATAATGACGCCCTGCTGCTGCAGGGCGCGGATGGCCTGAATGTTTTCGGCCGGGATGCGATCAGCCCCGGCATCATAAAGAGTGTGATCAATATCCGTCACAAACATTTTTATCTGCATATGGTGATTCCTTTTCTGTCAGATATTCCACTTCATGACGGTTTTGAACTGATGCGTCAGTGAAGAATCGAAAGCCTGGTAAATGTCATTGATGCTGTTGATGTCGATGACGGCATTGGTAATTGTTGCCAGATACTGCTGGACCGCCTGGCTGCTGTCAATTAAATCAATCGCCTTTATAAAATCCTGGCGGGTCGAGCGTGAACTGCCGGCCAGAGTCAGCCCCTTTTCCAGCACCATGCGGGTATTGATGCCGACCAGATCATTGGAAACACCTAAAAGGCTTATTGTTCCCATCGGCTGGATATGGTCAATAATCTGGTTGATGACCGTACTGGCGGCGGCGCCGCCGACACATTCGAAGGCGTGATCGACCATAAGATCAGCCGGAATCCGGTCAACCTGGTATTTATTGTCAACAAAAGAGAAGTACTCCATCTGGGCCGGATTGACCGAGAACAGACAGATCTCACTGTCAGGATACTGCTGGCGCAGCGTCAGCGCCATTATAAAGCCGACATTGCCGGAGCCCCAGATGCCCAGCCGCCGGCGCCGGCGGTGGCTCACCCGGTCAAAATGGCCCAGGGCCTGCTGACCGACCGACATCATCTCCGCCATCACCATTACCTGCGGATCCGCCTTTTTGTAAGGCAGCATGCCGCTGGCCGCGGCAACCACAAAACTCTGCATGAAACCGTCATAGCCGCTGGAGCGGAAATGAGAGGACCGCAGATAGTTTTCCGATATTATTTCATCAGATTCGACCGCCACGTTAGGCAGCAGAACAACTTTCTGGCCCTGGCCGTACTGTCCGGATGAATCAGCCAGCACGGTGCCGACCGCTTCATGAATCAGCGCCATGGGCAGTTTCTGGTGCAGAACGGTCTGATCCCGGTCACCCAGGTAATAGCGCTTGTCAGCCGCGCATATCGAAAGATACTCCGGCCGCACAATTATGCTGCCGGCCTGGGGATACTCCTCGATCAGATCGATGCGGAACTGCTTGGGCGCGTAAAGCCGGTAAACCTCATTTATCATTTTCGCGTCCCGCCAGAATGGCATTGGCCATCTTTAGATCGAAAACCGTGGTTATTTTGATGTTGAACGACTCACCGGCAACCACATAGACGGCGTTATGCTTGATAGCCAGAATCTTGCAGGCATCAGTCAAAATGGCCTTTTCCTTATCGGTAAGGCTCTGGTAATCGGCAACCAGCTTGGTGATTTTAAAAGTCTGCGGGGTCTGGCCGCACTGAATGTACTTACGGTCCGGAATATCGGTGATAACCTGGTTTTCATCAACATGAATTATGGTGTCGTAGGCCGGAATGGCGGTATCAACGGCATCATACTGCTTCATGGCATCGATGTTGTCATTGATGATTCGCTGGGTGACAAAAGGCCGCACCGCATCATGGGTAATGATGATATCTTCGTCCTTGACGCCGAAGTTTTCATCAATATAGCTGATGGCATTCATAATGGTTTCATTACGGCTGGCGCCGCCGGCAATCACGATGATATCCTGGTACTGCGGGATATATTTCTTCAGAAGATCATTGGTATAGCTGAGCCAGTCTTTGGGCACGCCGACCAGAATCCGGTCAATGCGGGCATTAAGCAAAAACTGCTCCAGGGTATGAATGATAATCGGCTTTGTACCGAGCAGCTGAAACTGCTTGGGTAAATCAGGACTGCCAAACCGGCTTCCTTTGCCGCCGGCTAAAATCTGGGCATATATCATAGTTACGGCTCCTTACTGATTCTATTCTACCGCTTTATGGTTCATTTTGCCACGAATGCTTATTCACCCGCTGGCTGACCGGCGGCATTTTTTTGTAATCATGATAGATCTGGGTCAGCATGGCCTCAGCCTGCTGGGGAACGGGAAAGCTGGCCCCCTCGAATTCAACAAAGCGGGCCGGCTGCAGCATTTCCGGCTTAAAAATCTCCCTTTTATAGGGATATAAGCTGCAGGAACTCCACAGCCATGCCGTCTGATCCGGATAGCGGCACTGGGCCTGGGCCATTTTCTTCTGCAGGGCGGCCGTTGAATGAAACAGGGCCAGAAAGCCGACGGCTTTCTTGCGCCAGGTATTGTTGGCGTTGACATGGGCCTTGCGCATCAGCATGGCATGGCAGGCATGGAAATCCTTGACCTGCTGCTCGGTTCTTTTATCATCCGGGCCATAGCAGCCGTCCAAGGGGAAAATATCAATAAAAGGACCGTTATTGACCAGCAGCTTTTTAAGCTGGGCCTGGCGGACCTCCGAGGCCCCCAGATAGCGGACTTTGGCATTGCCCAGCCAGTAGGCCGGAACATTGGCACTGGTCTGCACCTGATAAAGGGTGCCGGCAAACTCTTCTGACGCCTCTTTAATAAAGATGTCGTAGTCATGCCGCGGCATCATGATATCCATGTCATCATCCCAGGGGATAAAGCCGTGATGGCGGACAGCCCCCAGCAGTGTTCCTTCAGCCAGATAGTATGTCAGCTTATATTTGCGGCAGATTTTATCAACCTGCCTGAGAATGTCAAGTTCACACAACTGCAGCTGCCTCATCTTCTCCGACGGGCAGATGACACTGTAGTAGTTAAGAATCTGCCGGTACAGATCCAAAATATTATCCCGGGTCAGCCGGATAGGAAAATTGGCCAGTCTTTCCGGGTTAACCCCGGCGGTCAGCTCTTCAAGCTGCTCATCTTCAGCCCGGTATTCTTTAAAGCCCATCTGCTTGTATATTTTCGCAAATGCCGCCGGACCGTCACCGTCAAACATTTCATCCAGGCGAGCTAAAGTTTTCTGCAGCCATCCAACACCGCGCTGATCACAGCAGTCGGCCGTATGCTCCTTTAGATAAGGCCACAGATAGCGCAGACACATGGCGACAGCCTGGCCGTGAGCCGCTCCGAATTCGGAAGTGATCTTGTAGCTCATGGCATGCGCCGCCGTCGTCTGGGTCAGGTTGATGGCCTGACCGGCCAGATGGCTGGCCTGCAGCATCGCACTGTAACTGCCCTGCCGGTTGGCCAGATAATCCCGGTAATTGCTCAGAAACAGGATAATAGCCTGTTTGGCCAGCGTCTGGGATGACGCCGTGGCATTAACTGACCAGTATGATTCAATGGCCTGGCATAAGGCATCACACATCGTGGCCCTTTTCTGATAAGACGGCAGCGACTTGAGCAGCGACGGCTCCAGCAGCACATAATCCGGAATCAGCGATTCGTGATTCAGGGACTGCTTGACGCCGTTGAGGTAAATAACCGCAAAGCGGGTAGCTTCGCTGCCGGTGCCGGCGGTCGTCGGAATGGCCAGATGACCGATGCCGTTATCCGCATAAAGCTGATCCAGACAGTTTCCGGACAGATCCAGGTCCGCAAACATTTTAATTGATTTAGCCGTATCGATAGCACTGCCGCCGCCTATGGAGATGATAAAATCACATTTATCAGCCTTAAAAAGGCGGGCGCCGGCCAGCGCATCCTGATAGACCGGGTTAGGCTGGAAATCAGAAAAATAACTGAACTTACAGGGCAGAGTCGCCAGATACTGCTGCAGGGGCTGGCCCATGACAAAACGGTCACAGACGACCATGACACTTTTACAGTGGCACTTTTTCAGGATGACCTGGATTTCCTCCCGGCTGGACAATATCTTTTGCTTCATTTTCAATGGTTCCTGTCGTAACTGGCAATGGCGGCAGCGACCCGCTGCCGGTCTTCCAGATTATCAATTTCATCAATATAATGGGCCGCATAGGACAGTCCGAAGATGTTCAGACGGTCCGTAAGCTGGTTCAGCGCATTTTCAGCATAGACCTTGTCATCGCCCTTTTCAATAAACTGGCGAACGCGGTCCAGCCACATTTCCATTGTGGCGCTGCTGAGCTTATACAGCGGCTGAAAGGCAAAGCAGTCTTTGTCGAAGATGTTCACCGACACCTCTTTTAAGATACCATTTTTAAAACGGCCCTTAAAGTCTTTTTCCGGCAGCGGCAGGTTTTCATTATAGAGGCACAGATCGGTCCGGCTGTCCGCCAGCATCATTTCCATTAGCCCCCGGTCAAAAACAAGATCGCCGTGCAGCATCAGAAAAGGACTGTCACAAAGATAGGGCCGGGCCAGATACATAGAATAAATGTAATTAGTTTCGGCATATCTGTCCGAGTGCACATAGGTGATATTCAAACCGGTAAAACCGGCGCCGACCTTTTCCAGCTGGTCGGCAAACGGGCCGGTCGTTACAATGACATCCTTGATTCCGCACTGCTGCAGCAGGCGCAGCTGGCGGTGGAATACCGTTTCGCCGTCATCCAGGTTGATCAGGCATTTGGGATGGCGGGCGGTAAAATCCCCCAGTCTTTTGCCGATGCCGGAATCAAAAATCAGGGCTTTCATCGTGTCGTCTCCAGCTTGGCCATGATGGCCTGCTTGTTTTCAGTCGGCGTGGTCGTCGGCCGGCCCAGATCAGCCCGGCTGCCCTGCCGGCAGCAAATTATCAGAGCGGCTTTGTTTTCACAGGCCAGACTGGCCAGTCCGGAAGTGATTTCAGCTTCAGTTTCAGCCTGATGAATATGTTCAAAGCCGCAGCCTTTTAAAATGGCGGCCACATCAATCTTGAAAGCCACTGTCGGCTGGCCGCCGACTGATTCATGGGCCCCGTTATTGATCAGAATATATTTAAAATTCGGCCCGCAGTTCTGCCCGATTACCGCAAAGCCGCCCATATGCATGATAAATGAGCCGTCACCGTCGATGCAGTAGACGTTGCGGTCCGTTCCGATTGACATGCCGAAAGCGATAGAAGCCGTATGGCCCATTGAGCCGACGGTCAGAAAATCATTGGCATGGCCCTGACCAGCTGCCTGGCGCAGCTCGAAGATCTCCCGGGACGTCTTGCCGGTGGTTGAAACAACAAAATCATCATCCTTAAGATGGCCTAAGACGCAGGCCAGAGCCTGCTCCCGGGTCAGGGTATACGGATTAGCCGTTTTGACCGCGGCATAATCGGTAAAGGTGTTCTTGCGCACAACTAAGGCCGTCGGACGGCTGTTTTTCTTCATATACTCACAGCTGCGATCCAGCTGGGCGGCAAAATCATCATCCAGTATTTCATAATTGATGCCCATGGCCTCCAGCAGCTTCAGAGTCACCTTGCCCTGCTTGACATGCTGGGGCTCGTCATGGACGCCCGGCTCGCCCCGCCAGCCGATGATCAGCAGCAGCGGGATGCTGTAAACATCTTCATCCGCCAGTGACAGCAGCGGATTGACCGCATTGCCCTGGCCAGAATTCTGCATATAGACAACCCCGTAGCGGCCGGTGGCCAGATGATAGCCGCAGGCTGTTGCGACGGCATTGCCTTCATTGGCCGTAATGATATTATGCCTGGCATCGCTGTTGGTGGTTATGCAGGCACACAGATTCTTAAGCAGTGAATCCGGCACCCCGGCAAAAAAATCCATCTTCTTAGCCAGCAGGTAATCATAAAATTTCTGGGTGTCAACCATGTTCTATTTACCTCCGGGAATCAGCGTCAGTATTTCCTTGACCGGCATGCAGTATTCAGCCGCCGCTTCCGTGGAGCGCTGGTGCTGCAGAATGCTGGTGGCGCAGTTGACCATGGCCGGATAGGCTGACCGCAGCAGCTGATTGGCGTAAATAATAATGTTGGCGCCATGATCGGCCAGCTGCTGGTTGGTAAACTGGTTGTATGTTGTCGGGACTAACACCAAGGGAATATCCTTGGAGAAAGCCCGGAATTCTTTCATGAAGGCAAAGATGTCCTCACCGGTCTTCTCTTTGCTGTGAATCATGATGCCATCGGCTCCGGCCGCAATATACTTGCGGGCCCGCATCATGGCATCATCAACCCCATAGCCGGCAATCAGACTTTCCAGCCGGGCAATAATCATGAAATCACGGGTCACCTGGGCCTGTTTGCCGGCATGGATCTTCTCCGCAAAGTGATCAGGGTCATCCAGAGTCTGCTTGACATCGGTGCCGAAAAGCGAATTGCGCTTGGCTCCGGTCTTGTCTTCAATGATGACCGCCGAAATGCCAACCCGCTCATAAGTCTTGACATTGAAAGCAAAATGGTCAATCTGGCCACCGGTATCGCCATCCAGAATGATGGGCTTGGTAGTGACTTCCATAATCTCATTGATGGTATTCAGCCGGCTGGTCTGGTCAACCAGTTCAATATCCGGCTTGCCTTTGAAAGTCGAATCACACAGACTTGAAATCCACATGGCATCAAACTGCCGGGTGGTTGAAGTAGCTTCATCAACATATTTGGTCTTCTCGACAATAATGCCGTTAAGACCGCTGGAGGTATCAATGGCCGTTATATAAGGCTTGACGGCCAACAGCTTGCGCAGTTTGGCCCGCCGGCTGTCCGGCGTCGTCTGCAGCATCCGGTATTTTTCAGCCGCATCGGTAGAACTGACCCCTTTGGTATAAGGGATTTCGACCAGCTGGCCGCCGTAGGTTGCCAAAGTGGCGATAACCTTCTCCCGGACCAGTTTCTGGACCCCTTCCCGCCAGTCATCGCCGTGAATGACATAATCCGGCTTCAGAGCCAGCAGGTTATCCGTATAGTCAAGGGTCTTCTGCTCAACAACCCGGGTTACACCCTTGATGTTGGAAAAAATAGCCAGCCGCTGCTGGTAATCGAGTATAGGCAGCCGCTTATATGTCCCAATGGCCTCATCGGTCAAAAGACCGATAATGACATCACCATATTCGGCACCTTTATTGATGACATTAATATGACCGGCATGCACCACATCTGCACTCATGGCGATATATACTGTTTTGTTGCTCATTTAAGGGCCTCCCTTATCTTCTTTTTTCATTATAAGCCCCTCTATGGCATTATTCATGCTATTTATTCAATTATAGGTTTTAAGAATGTTGCATAAATAAAGCCTGCGGGGCAGGCTTTACTTCATCTTGGACTTGATAAGGCTGACAATATCATCGGTATTATGGCGCCGTTTGCCTGGGTCAATGTACTTGCTGGCGAAGGCCGCCGTCCGGTCAGCTTTCAGATCGGTTTTGGCCAGTTCAGCCAGCAGACCGGCGGTCTGAAGGCAGATCGGTCCGGGCATCTCGCTGTCATAATCAATATAGAAGCTGCGCTTGGCCGCATACTCTTCCTTGTCAAAGGCCCAGAACAGCATCGGTTTATTCAGCAGGGCAAATTCATAGACAACGGCCGAATAATCCGTGATGACTATATCGGCTGCCATGGCCCACTGCAGAGACGTAAACTGCCGGTCACTGATGACCCGGCTGTCGGCAATAGTTAATTTAGACAGCGGATGCAGGCTGACAATCAGGTTGAACCGGTCAAGATCAAAAGCTGCCAGCAGCCGGTCAATCTGCTGCTGCATAACCGTCTCATCCCTGCGGAAAGTCGGCGCATACAGAACAGCCGTTTTGCCGGCCAGAGCGGGATAACGGCTAATAATTGCCTGGCGGGTTTGTTCAATATTTGCCGGATCGGTCAGCCCGTCAACCCGCGGCAGCGGCTGAACGATGATCTTTTCCACGGGGGTGCCAAAGGCCTGGGCGAAAAACGGCCGGCAGATTTCAGCGGATGCAAATACCAGGTCGTACTGCTGGTGCATATGCATGGCATGGGCCAGTTTGGAGGAAGAACCTGAAGGCATGTCCAGTATGGACAGGCCGAATTTCTTGGAGCAGCCTAAGGCATGCCACATCTGGATAATGGTCAGTTCCTTTTTATGATGCAGACAGCTGGCCAGGATGCAGTAAGAATCCAAAACAGCCACCCGGCTGGTTGCCAGAGCCGCCATCTGTCTGAGCATGTGGAAGCAGTAGGCAATCTTACCGGCTGCATGGCCGTCCAGGGTCTTGCACAGCATGACAACCTGAATATCGCCATAGCGCTGGTTAATTCTTTCCCTGAGCTGGATAAAGTCGGCGCTGGGAGTGTTGGACTGACGGGAAATAAAGACAACTTTATTGCGAACCGGGGCCAGTTTGAAGAAAAAGTAGATGAAGTTTAAAACGGCCAGACCGGCCCTGATGATTATTGTCATTTCTTGATTTCCTCATTGAAGATCAGATCATAGACCCGTTTGCCGCTGGCCCCGTCACAGGCCCCCATGAATTTTGCGATGAAAGCGGCCCGTTTTTCTTCGTCAACCGCCGGGCTGGTGATGCTGTCAATCAGCTGGCTGCAGTTTTCCGCCACCGGGCCGAAAACATAATCCGCAAAAGGATAATAGAAGCCGCGGCCGCCCTGGTAAGCAGCCAGATCGTTTACAAACATTACCGCCGGCTTATCCAGCAGAGCGTATTCGAATATCACACTGGAATAATCCGTGACCATTACATCACACACCATCAGCAGATCATTTACTTCCGGATAAGCCGACAGATCATAGAAGAAATCCGGATACTGCTGGCAGCGGGCGGAAAAATCGGCCAGATTGGCATCATATTTCCAGATGGCCGGATGCCATTTAAAAACCATGATATAGCCCTGATTAGCCAGCCGGCTGTATAAAGACGGCAGGTCAAGCTGGCTGAAATCATAATGGGCCTGGGTAACCAGAGCGCCGCGGAAAGTCGGGGCAAACAGAATTACTTTCTTATCTTTGAGAAAAGGATACTGCTGCTCTAATCGGCTGGCCGTCTGCCGGCGGTAAACCGCATCAAAAAAAACATCCGTGCGCGGATAGCCGCAGGGTTTGACACAGGCCGGATCAATGTTGAAGCTGGCCGCCTGCAGTTCAATCTGGCTCGGCTCACCGCTGGTCGTAAGGACATAGGTATAGTTGCGGTGGGTAAAATGCTGGCGCAGCCGGCTGCCCTTTTTATCGGTGCGGGCCCGTCCGGCCTTTTTCAAAGCGCCCGGGCCGTGCCAGAGCTGGACAATCCGCTGGTTTGGCTTGACTTTCATCAGGGAAACAAGCGGCGTGTCGTACTGCAGCAGAATATACCGGCTGGTCTGCAATAGCCTGGCCAGTCTGAAACTCTGCCGCCAGCTTTTCATATCCGTATTTTCCAACTGCAGATAGTATATTTTATTATATTCGCTGTCACTGATCAGCCGGTCCATGGCCTTCTGGTTGCCTTCAAGCTGGCGGCGGCCCGGACTGACAAACAGCACCTGGGCGCCGTTGACTTTGACAAACGGTCCGGTCAGCCGGTTATAGATGTATATCAGGCCGTAGCACAGTATTTCCTTAATTCTGTTGATCATTTCCTAATCCTTTCAGCGGCTGGTGCAGCAGAACGGTGTCAATGATGGCATCGCAGGCATGCTGCGGCTGGGCAGTATGATAGCGGCTGACAAATCCGGCCAGCGGCTTTAGGTCAAACTGATCAGCGGCAATGGTTTTAACCACATCTTCAAACTCCGTGCAGACCGGGCCCAAGTTGTAGGCCGTAATATTCTCGAAGACACCCCGCTGCAGATTGTAGACCGTCTGGTCGAAGGCATAGAAGACCATCGGCTTGTTCATCAGCGCATACTCATAGATAACCGATGAATAATCGGTAACCAGCACGTCAGTGACATACAGCAGCTTGTTGATATCCGGAAACCAGGTGAAGTCAAAGCAGAAGGACTGGCAGTCAGCCGGAATCATGATCTTGTCGCGGATCAAAAAGTGGAATTTGAACAGGACGATATAGCCGGCTCCGAGATACTTTTTCAGCAGGCTGAAATCGATTTTGGAATAATCATAATAGGCCTCACGGCCGCCTTTGCCGCGGAAAGTCGGGGCAAACAGGACAATCTTCTTGCCGATGAATTCCGGATGCTGGGCAAAAAACTGGCGGCGGAAAGCCGCCTTGGTCTGTTCATCGCTGTAGCCGTCCATCCGGGGCAGACCGGTAGGCAGAAAAGCCTGCATTTCAATGCCAAAATAAGCTACATAGTCATTCACCAGACCAGCCGCCCCGACGATGGCATAATCGGTCTGCCGGTGGCTCATCTTATAGGGATGCGGGGCATCCTGATAGCCGTACCGGGTATAGCCGGTCGTCTTGCTGCCAAGGCCGGCATGCCACACCTGAATAAGCTTGGTTTTATCGTCCAGCTTTACGAAACTGAAAATAGGCTCATAGTCATCAACAAAGACATAATCCTTGTTGCACAGCGCCACTGTTGAGGCAAACCAGCCCTTCAGATTGAGCCCTTTGGCCAGCAGGTCATAACAGCATACGGTAATCTGGAAATCCAGATGGCGCTCCTTAAGCCGGTCATGCAGGGCGGTCAGATTGCCGCCGAGACCCTTATGGGTCTGAACCAGAAACAAGACACGGTGGCCGTTTTTGGGTGCAAAAAGACAGCCAATCTGATACGTCAGGCGGATCAGTCCCTTGATAAAGACTTCCAGCCGGTTGACCCAGCGCCGGGAAAAACTCTTTTCTCCGACATTTACCTTCTCTTTTTCCGGAGTGGGATTATCCTGCATGAAGCGGGTCTTCATCAGCAGACCGATGCGGTCATTATCAATCACCGCATCAAAAGTGATGTTGTAGCAGAAAGCATCATGATGGCCGTAGTAATAAACATGGGCCCAATTGGCCAGCTGGCTGATCTGGCTGTCATCAATGAGCAGCGGCCGGAAACTGACCGCCGGACCGGTCAGGCCCAGCTGATAGGCCCCGCTGGCCAGAAATGATCTTTGAACCGCCATGGTGATAAGAAAAGAAAAGACATTGCCTTCCCTTTCACTAATCAGAGGGATTACTTTATCATCGCCTTGTTTTCTGACGGCCAGCCGGCTGGCTGAGTCATCAGCATCAAGACCAACAGTGAGCTTCAAATAAATCCGGTCCCAGTTCAGACTGAGCAGTTTACAGCCTTTTTCGTTACTTTGTTTTTCCATAGCCACCGCCATTTAACTTAAAAAAATACTACCATACCCGCTGTCTTTATTCAATTTGACATCAATAGCGCAGTCCCTTGGGATAATGATTCTTGATCCGGGTGCCGTCGCCCTTGCCAAAACCGACCGGGATATTGTGATACCGTATCTGCACATAGCCTTTATAGCCGCTGATGTCTAAAACTTCCCCGCGGACAAACCGGCGGATAATCTGTTGGTCATCCGTGTTGCAGAAATTGTCATAGCTGCCCCCCAGAAGCGAAACAAACAGATGGTGCTGCGGTTCAAGGCGGCCTTTGACCAGCCGGCCGGCCAGAATTCCCTGGCGGATAATATGCAGGTCTGTCTTAACAAAAGGAGATGTCTTGACACAGATCTGATCCCCTTCAGCAATACAGCGGACCGGCTGCGTATTTACAATCTTAGCAATGAAATGGCCTTCCCCGCCGTCCATCGGAAAAATGCGGCGGACCTTTTCAGCAGCCAGCCCGGCAGTTGAAAAGCCCGGCCGGCCGCAGTCAAGACCGGTACTGACCAGACGGGCGGCCGGATGAGTCTGCAGAAAAGAAGCAATTACCTCTTCGTTTTCACATTTATTATAGGTGCATGTTGAATAAACCATGGTTCCGTTAGGCTTCAGCATGGTCCAGGCCTGCTCCAGAATGGCGGCCTGCCGCAGGGCGCAGGAGGAAATAAAGCTGTGGCTGTACTGCTGGTCAATTACACTGTATTTCTTAAACATGGCCGCTCCCGAACAGGGCGCATCAACGACGATCCGGTCAAAGGCTGCGGCCAGCTTTTCGGCCAGATGAGCCGGGGTTTCATTGCTCAAGACAAAATTATCAGCCCCCCACCGCTCCAGATTGCTTAATAAAGCCTGACAGCGCGAAGTGCTGATTTCATTGCTCCAGAGCAGACCGGTATTTTTCAAGGCGCTTAAGATCTGTGTGCTTTTACCTCCGGGAGCAGCGCATAAATCCAGCACGGTCTGGCCGGGCTTAACATCCAGCGCCGTGACCACGGCGGTAGTCGAAGGCTCCTGCAGATAGAAAAGGCCGGCCTGATGATAGACACTGCGGCCTAAGCTGCTGCTGTCGTCCAGATAAAAAGTATCCGCATTAAACGGCGTGACGTTTTCTTCATTTACACCTATCTCAGCTAAAATCGAAGCCGATGTTTTCAGTGTATTAAGCCGGACCGCTTTGAGCAGCGGCCGGTCCAGTGTCTTCTGGAAGGCCGCATATTCATCCCCCAGCAAAAGCTTCATGTCATCAAGAAACAGCTGATTCATGCCGGCTTCCTTTTAACCAGATAGCGGTACAGCGGCAAGCCCAATACTGCCATAACCACGGCTTCCCCGGCGGCCACCTGCAGTCCGTAAATCAGCCAGGCCCATATGAAGCTGGCCTGCCCGCCTACGGTGATAGCCAGTTCGGCGCCGACAATCAGCCCGTTGCAGATAACCGGCATGCTGACAGCAGCCAGCGGCCAGCCTTTGACGGTAATATAGCGCAGCCGGTACATCAGAATACCCGCCAGCAAGGTTGCCAGCGTGCCAAAAACCGCATCAAGGGGTCCGACCGCATCAAGACTGGTGACAATGCCGATCAGATTGGCCAGAAAGCAGCCTAAAGACAGTCCCCAGATATCATCTTTGCCATTAAGGGCCAGCACCATTAAAGCCTCGGCCAGCCGGAACTGCACCGGCCCGAAGCTAAGGGGTGAAATAACCAGCGTCAGCGCACAGTAGCCGGCGGCTAATAAGGCAATATGGGTCAGCCGCTGCAATTTCATAGGGCGGCCGTAATTTCCTTCAGCCAACCGGCTTCTGCAGCCGTCATAAGCGGACTGAGTTTTTCATAAACCAGCCGGTGATAATCATTCAGATAGTCAATCTCGGCACGGTCAAGCGCCTGTCTGTCGATGCCTCTGACATCAAAGGGACACAGTGTCAGCGGTTCAAAGGCCAGAAAATGGCCGTCAGGAGTTGTTTGAGCATCAACGCAGACGACATCATTCTCATGGCGGATGCCATACTGGCCTTCCCTATAGACACCCGGTTCAATAGTGGTAACCATATTGACCTGAAAAGCGGCATTATCCGTTCTTTCCGGAACTATCTTATAGCGGAAGCCCTGGGGTCCTTCATGAACATTGGAAAGATAGCCCACGCCATGACCCGTTCCGCATTTATAGTCCATCCCGGCCTGCCACAGCGGGCCGCGGGCCAGAATGTCAAGATTGTAGCCATGAATTCCTTCCAGAAAGCAAACCTTGGCTAAATCAATATGCGCTTTCAAAGCCCGGGTGAAATCATCCTTCATAGGCTGGGAAATCGTCCCGATTACAAATGTCCGGGTGATATCGGTCGTCCCCAGATAGTACTGGCCGCCTGAATCGATCAGCAGCAGGCCTTCGGTAATGGCGGCATTGTTGCCGGTGGCCGGATTGTAATGCATCATGGCGCCGTTTTCATTGAAAGCGGCAATCGTGCTGAAAGAATCTTCAATATAGGTTGGCTGCTGACGGCGCAGTGAAAGCAGTTTCTCCGAAACCGAAAACTCGGTCTTGGGGCTGGTATCATGCTGCAGCCAGTACATCAGCCGGGTAACAGCCAGGCCGTCATAGATATTGGCCTGTTTAAGATTGGCAATCTCAACATCATTTTTGACCGCTTTCATGATTACGGTCGGATCGGTATCGTCAATCAGCTTAAACTGGCTTAACCCTTTGTATATCTTGTAATTCAGTTTCTTGAAATCACACTGCACCGCCGTATTGGCTTTCAGCTTCCGGCAGACCTTAAGCAGATCGCCATATGGCTTAACTTCAATCTTCTGGCTGGCCAGCTTACGGAAAATCTCGGCGTCAGCTTTTTTAACATCAAAGAACAGGTAGCAGTCCGTCATAGTAATAAGGCCGTAGGCAATGCAGACCGGCCAGTAAGGAATATCATCGCCCCTGAAATTGTACAGCCAGCC
>CAYTET010000046.1:0-2084 GCA_964436975.1 uncultured Erysipelotrichaceae bacterium | reverse complement strand
GGCACCCCGGGCTGATCCATTTTCATCAGTTCGATGCCACTGCCCGCCAGCTGGCCGGCCGCCTGGATAAAGTAACGGCCATCTGTCCACAGATAGCCCTTATTCCTGGTTACCAGCAAAATGCCGTCACCGCCGGTAAAGCCGCTGACAAAACTCATTTCATGGTAGCATTCAGCCACATATTCACTGCTGTGATCATCACCGTCTCTTACAATATACATATCATAGCCGCCGGCTTTCATAGCTGCCTGCAGCTGTCTTAGCTGTTTGCGCATTTTTTTACCCTTCTTTATTTAGCAATCAGATAGAAATAGACAATAACAAGAATACCTAAGATGATGCGGTAGACACCAAAAGCCTTGAAGTCATGCTTCTTGATATAATTCATCAGGAATTTAACCGCAAAGATGGAAACAATAAAGCTGACCAGGGAACCTATTGCCAGAATGATCCATTCCTGACCGCTGAAGGAAAAACCGGCCTTGAGCAGTTTCAGCAGACTGGCTCCGGCCATAGCCGGGATAGCCAGAAAGAAAGAAAACTCCGCGGCAGCATCTTTAGAAAGATGAAGGATACGCGATCCGATAATAGTCGAGCCCGATCTTGAAGTCCCGGGGATCAGGGCCAAAGCTTCAAACAGGCCGATATTGGCCGCGGTAATATAATCAAGATGGTCAATATCATTGATGTACACGGGCTGATTGCGCTTTTCGATTATTATGAAAAGAATGCCGTATACTATCAAAGCCATGGCGATAACAAAGGGAGTATGGAGATGCTGGTCAACAATGTCATCAAGGAAATAACCCGCTATTCCGACCGGAATAGAAGCCACCAGAACCTTAGTCCACATTTTCCAGATCGAAATACGCTGCTGCTTGGTCTGACTGCGGAAATTGAATGGCCACAGTTTATTAAAAAAGAGCACCACAATGGCCATAATGGAGCCCAGCTGGATAACAACCATAAAGACATTGACAAATGATTCTGAATACTGCAGATTCAGAAATTGATTGATCAGAAGCAGATGGCCCGTCGAACTGATTGGCAGCCATTCGGTAATGCCCTGAACAATGCCCAGCACCACTGCTTTTAATATCTCAATAATAAAAGTCATCTTCAAACCCCTCCAAACTACTCCCTATCTTACCACAAAAAAATGATACCCGACCCCTTGACTGTGCAGGCCGCATTAATTCTCCGTTGGCACAGCAGCTATTTTCGTTTATAATGAGCAATGGAGAATTACCCAAGCGGTTGAAGGGACTGGTTTCGAAAACCAGCAGAAGTCGCAAGGCTTGCAAGGGTTCGAATCCCTTATTCTCCGCCAGATTTTCAACGAAAAAGCCAAAAACTTCAAAAAACCCAATAAAATAAGGGTTTTCGAGTGATTGGCTTTTTGTTTTCTCTGCAAAATCTCTGAAAAAATAGTGCGGAAAAGTGCGGAAAACGTCTCGAAGTGCGGAAAAAGTGCGGAAAAGCAGCGCATTTTTAGGCACTAAAAAACGGGGGCCGAAGCCCCCATCATTTCTCATTATTTAGATTCTTGATATCATTTCTAAGTTCATCAATCCTGGTGTAGGCCGTTTTCATGTCTCTTTCGACTCCCACTAAGCGATGATCCAGGGATGTGATCTGCTGGCCGTAATTTGTGATTGAAGTTTTCACTTCAGTGATGGTGCTCTGCATGACATCCAGCTTTGTCAGGATGGTACCTTCAGTCTTGCCGTCAGTTTTGCTGGCTGACTGGCGGCCGATGAAAAAGGTGATCACCGCCATTATGACAGACAGATATGGCAGAAAATCTTTTAATTCCATTTAGGCCACCACCTTTCTTACTTCATCAATTACAGCCATCCGCTCTGTCGCTTCATTCTGGGCTGTCTGACAGGCTTTCTGTGATTCGGCTAGTAACTGACCCTGCTCGTTCAATTTGCCCTGCAGCGCTTGAATTTGAGCCTGCAGCGATTCAACCGTGTCAACCGGGATGTCAATGGAGTAGCCTTTCGTGACGGCCATCCACTTGCCAGGCTCAATCTCATACCAGGTATAACCGTTTGCTGTGGCTGACTGACCGACTGTAT
>CAYTET010000045.1:0-17802 GCA_964436975.1 uncultured Erysipelotrichaceae bacterium | reverse complement strand
GCCACCTTCATGCCCAAGCCGATTGCCGGCATCAACGGCAGCGGCATGCACACCAATATGTCCCTGTTTAAAGACGGCGTCAATATCTTCGCCGATGATGCCGACCCGATCGGCCTGTCCAAGCAGGCTTATGCCTTCATTGCCGGCTTGCTGAAACACGTCAGAGCCATGTCCGCCGTTACCAACCCGCTGGTCAATTCCTACAAGCGGCTGGTGCCCGGCTATGAAGCGCCCTGCTATCTGGCCTGGTCGGCTTCCAACCGCAGCGCCATGATCCGCATTCCCGCCACCCGCGGCCAGACTACCCGGGTCGAGCTGCGCAATCCCGATCCGACCTGCAATCCCTATCTGTCTTTGGCCCTGTGCCTGGCGGCCGGCCTTGACGGCATTGAAAACAATATGGTGCCCCCTGCCGAGGAAACTTCCAATATCTTTGAAATGAGCACCCAGACCCAGCATGACCACGGCATCTATGCCATGCCGGCTGATCTAAAGGAGGCTCTTGATGTGATGGCCAAAGACGAACTGATGATTAAGACACTGGGCCCCCATGTCAGTGAGAAGTATTTCACCGGCAAATTAAAGGAATGGGACAGCTACCGCACCCAGGTTTCGGACTGGGAATTAAAGCAGTATATGGTTCTTTATTGAGCGTCCGGGCATAAATTGGCTCAATTGGCAATTGCAACAGGTTTTAGAGTGTTATAAAATAAATTAGATTTTTAAGGAGGCTGACTATGATTGTGACTGTGGCGTTCAGCACGAAAGCTTGGCAAGACCGGCTTTCGCAACTGCTGAGCCGCCATGGCATCACCTTCAAACTTGTCAGCTCCGGTCATGAAGCAATAAGGATGGCTGCCGGACAGCCATCTTTAATTATGTCCAACTGGAAGCTGACCGACATGACCGCCGGCCAGCTGGCCCGCCGGATCCGTCAGGACAGTGCCGTAATGGTGCTGGATAAGGCGTTTTATGTCAAAGAGACCGCGCCGAATATGACGCTGATTCCCCTGCCCACGACTTCCGCCATTATCATCACGGCGGTGATCAACCAGCTGGCCATTCCCCTGAAGACTTTCCCCAATCCGCCCTCGGACCAGCTTATCTGGCAGGCCAAGGATATTCTGATTACCACGCTGGGCTACAGCGAACAGCAGGCGCACCGCTATCTGCAGAAGACCAGCATGAAGACCGGCCGGCCTATTGATAAGGTGGCTGCTGAAGTTATCAGCCAGAATGAAAAAGAGGAAAAATAACATGACAAAATATATCTTTGTTACCGGCGGAGTTGTTTCCGGTCTCGGCAAAGGCATTACCGCTGCATCCATCGGCCGCCTTCTGAAGTCCCGCGGCCTGAAAGTTGCTTCCCAGAAACTGGATCCGTATATCAATGTTGACCCCGGCACGATGAGTCCCTACCAGCACGGCGAAGTCTTTGTAACCGAAGACGGCGCTGAAACCGATCTGGATCTGGGCCATTATGAGCGTTTCATCGATGAAGATCTCAATAAGTATTCCAACCTGACGACCGGCAAAGTCTTCTCCAATGTCATTGACAAGGAAAGACGCGGCGAGTATCTGGGCTCGACAGTGCAGTACATTCCCCATATCACCAACGAAATAAAAGAATTCATCTACAAAGTCGGCACCAAAACCAATGCTGATGTCGTCATTACCGAGATTGGCGGTACGACCGGTGATATTGAATCCCAGCCCTTTCTGGAAGCCATCCGGCAGATCGGTCGGGAAGTCGGCGCCAACAATGCCATTTACATTCATGTCTGTCTGGTTCCTTATCTGAAAGCCAGCGGCGAGCATAAATCAAAGCCGACCCAGCATTCGGTCAAGGAACTGCAGGGCATGGGCATTTCACCCAATATCATCATTCTGCGCTCTGATGAGCACATCGAGGAAAACAGTATCTTCCGCAAGATCTCTGATTTCTGCAATGTCAAGCCGGACTGCGTCATTGAAAATGTCACCCTACCGGTGCTTTATGAAGCCCCGCTGATGCTGGAAAAATCCCATCTGTCGGATATTATCTGCCGGGAACTGCAGATTGCCGCACCCCAGCCGGATCTGACGGAATGGATCGATTTGGTCGACCGGATCAAGATGCATAAAGGCACTTCGGTAAGTGTAGCCCTGGTCGGCAAATACACCCAGCTGCATGACGCCTATCTTTCCGTCGTCGAGGCTTTGAAGCATGCCGGCTATCAGCTGGGCGCCCAGGTCAATCTGGTCTGGATTGATTCGGAAACACTTAACCGGAAAAACTACCGGGATATTCTCAGCCAGGTCAGCGGCATCATCATTCCCGGCGGCTTTGGCGACCGCGGCATCGAAGGCATGATCCTGGCAGCCCAGTATGCCCGCCAGACGGACACTCCCTATCTGGGCCTGTGTCTGGGCATGCAGATTGCCACTATTGAATTCGGCCGTAATGTCCTGGGCTATGCCGATGCTAATTCCTATGAGTTTGATACCACCACTGCCCATCCGGTCATCGCGTTCATGCCCGGCCAGAGTGAAGAGCTGGCCAAAGGGGCCACCATGCGGCTGGGGGCCTATCCCTGCATCATCAAGCCTGATACCATCATGGCCAAATGCTACGGAACCCTGCAGATCTCCGAACGCCACCGTCACCGCTATGAGTTCAATAATGATTACCGCGCGGAAATGGAAAAAGCCGGTCTGGTCATCAGCGGCACCTCGCCGGATAACCGGCTGGTGGAAACTGTTGAGGTCCGCAAGCATCCCTTCTATATCGGCGTGCAGTTCCATCCCGAGTTCAAATCCCGGCCCAACAAGCCCCATCCGCTGTTTGTCGGCTTTGTTAAATCAGCCATTCACAAGAATACCTACGATCGTTTCTAGGCATAAGAAAGCCGGCCGCTTGATGGTTCAAGCAGCCGGCTTTTTACGTCCTAGTCTGTTTTATCAGTTATTGTAATTGGTATGCCAGTAAATTGACAGCTGGAGCATATCCGCTTCCGTCACATCAAGATAGTTGACATCTTCGCAGTCATACTTGGTGGCACTGGAGCCGAAGTCATAATTGAACATCATTTTCTTCTGGGCTGCCATATTGGTCAGATTAATGGTAATACTATAATCAAAACTCTGGGCCGCGACAGAAGTATCGTCGCTGGCCAGCTTGCAGGTGCCGGTAAAAGTGGCAGCTGTTTTGGAAGTCGGATAATAGTCTTCCAGATAGCCAGTCACCATCACATCACTGTCCAAAGCCCCGTAGGTAAAGCGGAAGCCGCCCTCATCCGTGCAGAAAGTCAGACCATAGCCGATATCCTTGGTATGGTCAATATCCAGCCAGCCGGTATTTTCCAGCTGGGCCAGAAAATCCTGTTTGGCCAGGGTTTCAACTATCGCCTTGGCCACAACGACGTGCAGAGTGAAGGTAGCGGTATTGCCGCCGGAATCCGTGACAGTCAGTGTTACGTCATATTCGCCGGCCTGGGTTGTATCCAGCGCCGGAGTCAGCATATCAGCGGTGATGGGAATCTGGCCGTCTTTGGCATCCATCACGATGATGCTGCTCTGAACTACTGTCAGCAGATCGCCGCCGTTTTCCACGTTGAGCGTTTTATCCAGAAGGGTCTGTGAGACATACGGTGGCTCATCAGCCGGCTCGACCGGATCCGGATCGGTATTTGACGTGTGCCCGCAGGCCGTCAGGGTAAGCAGCAATGAAGTAAGAAGCACCCAGAGAATAATCTTTTTCATTTCCCATATCCTCCTGTAATGTATTTTATTCTATCATTTTAATCTTGTAAACGATTATCAAATGCCCGCAGGCAGTCGCGCCGCGGCAGCGGAGTGAAGGCAGCACTGACACCGGAAAAATAACAGCCTGCAACAATGATACATTTTCTTATTTTCGCTTGTCCGGCCGGATAAACGGCGGTTTTACCGCGGTTTCAATAAGTTCATGATACTTTTCAGGATGACGGTAGGCATTGCCCATTACTTCACCCTGGCGGTAGCGGCGCAAGCGGTCAATATCAATATCGGCAATAATGAGCCCCTCCTTTTCATCCCCCTGCACCAGACACATGTCCCTGACCTTATCATCCAGCCAGGCCATTCCGTCAAACACGGTGGAATTGCCATTGCAGTCAGGCTGACCGGACGGATAGTTGCAAGTGGCAATAGCTGTCATGTTTTCAAACGCCCGGCTGCGCAGCTGGGCCAGCCGGTTGATTTCCATCGGGCAGGCATTAGGCACCAGAATTAATTCGGCGCCTTTCAGCATCAGAATCCGCGCACTTTCCGGAAACTCCCGGTCATAGCAGATCATGGCTCCGACACACAGGGAGCCGGCTGCAGTATCAAGATCAGCGACTTTAAAGCCGGGCCCGGCCGTCAGTCCCTTCTCGACATCAAAATCACAGGTATGCACCTTGGCATAGGTTAAAACCTTTTTTCCACAGCGGTCAAAAAGGATCAGGGTATTGCGGGGTGACGGCTGGCATTGTTCCAAAAGGGTAATGCCAATGGCCATCTTCAGTTCAGCGGCCAGCTTTTGGAAAGCCATGATAAAAGGACTGTCCGGACTGATGGCCTGCCTTTTAAGCACCGCGGCATCCGAACTGACATTATAGCCATTGCTGAACATCTCCGGAAAAAGAGCAATATCACAGCCCTGCCGGCTGGCCTGTATGCAGACATCAATTCCGCGCTGTTCATTTTCTTTCAGATCGGCTCCCGGCATAATCTGCAGTAGGGCTATTCTCATTCTGGTCTTCCTCCTTATTCAGTCATTATACCATCCACACCAAAACAAAAGGCCCGACAGTTTCATCAGGCCTTTAACAGTATCGATGGTGGAGACGACCGGGCTCGAACCGGTCACCTTCTGCATGCCATGCAGACGCTCTTCCAGATGAGCTACGCCCCCACAACATTGATTATTGTACATTCAAACATGCATTCTTGTCAAATAATACTGCTTCATCAGCCGCCAATTTACAGCAGGCCGAAATGGGCAAGCCCGTTGACAATGCCGTCCTGCTCAATATCAGTGGTCTGATAGTCGGAAATATACAAAAGCTGCTGGGCACATGTGCCCATGGCAACCTTGCTACCGCAGGCTTTTAACAGTTCGACATCGTTAAGCGAATCGCCAAATCCGATTACTTCCTCTTTGCTCATATGCAGTTCTGCTAATAGATCAGCCAGAGCCGTTCCCTTGCCTACCCCGGCCAGACAGACATCATAGCCGTTTATACCAAAATTTACCATCCGGACGGTCGGATCAAAGGACATGCCGTATTCCCAGGCCCGTTCCGCCGGCATGGTAGCCATGGCACCGGTTGCCCGCTGGCTTTCACTGTGATGGTTGTGCTGCGGGCAGTCATAGAAAAGCCCGGCTGTTCTTTCAATATGATAAAGCTGTAGAAACTCGTCGCCGCGGCAGTAGGCATAGCCGGCATCAAGAAATTTGAAATATAGGATAAAGTTGTGCTGCAGACAGTAATCAGTCAGACAGTCCATCTGCTTGACGCTGAAATAATGAGCGTTCAGCAGACGGCCCTGGCTGTCATAAACTGCATGGCCGTTGCAAGCCATTACATAGTCAGGATGGATGCTGTCAGGCAGAACACCTTTAAGCAGGTATTTAGGCCGGCCGGTTGAGATGACTACTTTCACTCCTTTACGCTGCAATAAAGCCAAAGCTTCAACAACTTTAGGCGGCACCGAATAGGTTTTATGGGAATAAAGGGTATTATCTACATCAAATACAGCCATTGAAATCATATTAGTACCCGTTTTCTAGAAAGCTGTTTAATATACTTTCAGTAAATAATTATATATCATTTTCTTTCCGTCAGTAGCCATTTGAATCATTTCACGCCGGCCAATTTGATAATAAACGCCCTGCAAATAACAGGGCGTTTTAGTCTAGATGGTGGAGACGACCGGGCTCGAACCGGCTACCTTATGAATGCGAACCATACGCTCTTCCAGATGAGCTACGCCCCCACAGCGTGATTAATTGTATAACAACCTTCCCCTTGTGTCAAACCAGCCTCAGCAGAGGCAGAAAGGGTCATTAATCACGACAGTAAACTGTTTGTTTCAGACTCCGAAATCATTCTGATAGGTAATCAGATTGACATGACGGACCCCCTGCACAGCCTGGATGGCCGCCATCAGTTTGTCGGTATCCTGTCCGTATTCAATCTCATAGGTGACCTCAACAACCTGCTGGTCATTGATGGATTTGCTCTTGATGCGCTTTTTGCCGATGGTCTTTAGGCAGGCTGCCACCTGGCTTTCCGCGGCGGCGGCATAAACGATAACCAGCAGATAAGGGCTCTTGTTCTTGATGCTGACACTATAGGAGATATAGTACAGCAAGCCCAGTGCCAGAGAACCGATGATGGCCGGAATATACAGGCCGGCTCCGCACATGATGCCGGCCGCAATGGACCAGAACATGAATACGGTGTCAACCGGTTCCTTGACGGCTGTTCTGAAACGGGCCAGACCCAAAGCTCCGACCATGCCCAATGACAGTGTCAGATTTGAATTGACCGTGCGGATGATAAGCGAAGTTACCATTGCCAGCATGATCAGGCACAGGACAAAGGAGCGGGTATAAACGATGCCGGTAAACGTGCGCCGGTAAATAAAGACAATAAACAGGGCAATCAGAAACGATGCCAGCATTGACAGCGCCATATCACCCACGGAAATATAGCCGGTGAACTGATTGACCAGACTATCCATAATGGAATTAAGCATATTCATAGCAAAGACCCCAGCCTTTCTGCAATCAAATAAGCACGATTCTTTATATCTGATTTATTCTATCATATCTGGCTGCCGATATTCATCTGCCGTTTACCCGGCCGCTTTAATATCAGTAGATTTCTCCCCTGATGCGGCACTGGGCAAACTTGCTGACAGCCCGCCGGCACAGCGGCACGGATTCGAGAATGGAGAGAATGTGGTCGGGAATGTATTCATTGCATTTGACTTCCAGAACCAGCGTACCGGTATCAATGGCCGCAAATGTCGGAATGTGTTGGTCCAGCATGTCCGTTGAATACCGGCCCGAACGGATATCCTGATCAAAGGTAATGCGGATATCCGACAGCGGATAGACAAAGGCCAGCCGGGTGTAATCAACAATGGTTGACGGAATCAGCGGCTGACTGGTGCAGGCCGTCGTAAAGCGCTTCAGAAACGGATCCGGATCTCTGATAGCCATAAAATCACGGCTCATGATGGCCTGATAGGTATCCATACTGATGGGATGGCCTTCCTTAAAGGTAAAGTACAGATCCTTGTGCTTGCATTCCAGCACCAGGGGCTGCGGATTGAAGTTGTACATGCGGATACGGTATTTCTGCCGGTATTCCTGACTGGCCAGCTTATCGAAAAGCGCGGTGGAATAGGGATCGTCAAAGTAAAGCGAGCGGATGTGATATGAATACTTGTCCGAAACCGAATGCTTATCCAGATCCATGATCATGGCCAGCTGGTGCTTCAGGTAATCACCGATATCTTCACTGATAATAAATTTAAGTTCGTAGCGGTACTCTTGCATAGCTCAGCCCTCACCGTCAAAGATAGCTTTTATCTGGGCATCGGTCAGCCCGAAGAATGATTTGGTCTGGCTGCGCAGGTAGCGGTCGCGGTCTTTGGCATATTGGCGCAATTCATCAACCTCGCTGACCCAGTGGCTGTAAGAGAGCCCCCACCGTTGCTGGTTGCGCGCCATTTCCGGTTCAAAGGAAGCCTGCAGCTGGTCAATGCGGGCCAGCACGTTTTCCAGCTTCCAGGTATTCTGCATATTGTAAGTCAGTCTTTCAACAAACAGGCTGCGGAATACCGAAGAGGAAAACAGCGCTTTAATAATGTCATTTTCATAAACATATGTGCCCGGCAGACCCAGTCCCCGGCTGCTGGTCAGATACTTGGTATAGTAGTTGACATCTTCATTAAGCCAGGCATAGTCCAGATCGTAAAAGATGTAGTGCCAGCGGTTATCGTCAAACTCGCTGCTTTTGAAAAAGCGGCAGTTGAGCATGTCATTGTTGGTCACATAGACCTCGGCAATCCAGTAATCGCACAGATCAGACATATTGATCTGGGTTTCCATGTACTGGTAATTGGCCGCCACACTCATGTCATGGCTGCGCGCATAGGCCCGCAGATTGGAATAGGACTTATAGCTGCCGGCCTGGGCCTTGCCGTCAATCCGGCATAAGGTGATGGAGTCTTTAGATACATTGTAGTGATCCATGACAAAATGGGCGTTGATCTTCTCCCGCAGGTTGTAAATGCCCCAGTAGCTGCCGTTAATGTAAACGATAACGGTCTTGTAGGCCTGGGTGTCAACATTGGTGGAATCACTGACCAGGGATGTCCCCAGAATATCCCGGATAAAGGCATCATAGTAATCCGTGGAGCCGGATCGCAGGACCAGGGCATCGTAAACGCTGCAGTCACGGTTGTCAAAGACCTGGTAATCCAGTTCGCTGGCCCCCCACTGGCTGTCAAAGCGCAGGCCGTAGGATTTCTTGGTCAGATAGCGGGCATTGCCGCCAAACAGGGCAATGGAACAGGGTAAAGAGAAACTGCCGTCTTCTTCATACAGTTCCACATAGCCCTGTCTTTCCAGCCCCCGGCTGCTGGGATGACTGTTGACGTAGCTCAAATCGCTTGGATCGGCCGAAAGCGAGACAACCGGCATGGTGTGGTTTTCATTGATAATATAGGAATTAACCGTCACCGCGCTAGTGACCTGGCCGGTTATCATCTGCACGGTTTTAATTACCGTGGTCTTGGATAAAACCAAGGGACCAGTATATACCCGCGATTTGGAAGTTGGCTTGCTTCCGTCAGTGGTGTAATAGATGGTCCCGCTGCCCTGCAATGTAATTGTCACATTCTGTACATCATTATAGACGCCGCCGCTCTGGCTGAAGACCACCTCATTGGCAACCGTCCTCAGCCCGGCGCTGTTGGCCGCTTTGGGAGTAGGCGCTGAACTGTATGTCCAGCCGTAATCGCTCTGCCGGCAGTAACTGTAATTAAGCGGGATATCCGCCGCAAAGATGCTGTCTTTGATGCTGGTGCCGTCAGTCAGATACAGGCTTTCATGATCGCTGATCTTGAAGCTGGCATGGTAATAACTGTTGTTGGTCAGCAGGACATTGCCGCTGCACATCACGACATAGTATTCGCCGGGTTTTAAGGTGACTTCCGGCAGTTTGTACATGCCCAGGGCCGCCGCATCATTTGTCAGATAATAGTCCGCCAGATTGATATCGGCCCCGGAATTATTGTACAGCTCGATCCAGTCATAGTAGTTGGCTCCGTTTTGGGCCAGATACTTTGTGTTGTTGCTCATGACCTCGCTGATGATCAGGGCGGCCGGCGTCGGCTGGTATTCCTGCTGGAAGGCATCAATGCCGCCGCTGTTGTTCTCATAGCCGGCTGAAACCGTGGCGCTGTTCTGATACAGACCGGAGTCAGTGCGGTACTGGGCATAGCCATTGGTCAGGTTTTCATAGGAAACTGTCTGGGTTATAACCCCGTTATGCGACAGCACCACTGCTCCCAGAGTGGAATTTAAGTTAAAGCCGGTATAAGGAGCGGAGCTGCCGCTGTCATTGGAACCGGTGTATACCACATAGATCTGGCCGGGAGCCAGAATAACAGCGGGCAGAGCATATTTAAAAGGCACGGCGGTGCTGTCACTCAGCCGGTACTCCGCCAGACTGATATTGTGCGAAGAGGTATTCTTTATTTCAATAAAGCCCGGCTGGCTGCCGTCGCTTAATGTAAAATCACCCTTGTTGCGGGTTAAGAACTCATTGATGACCAGGCCGTCATTATCGCCGGTTAAAGAAGCGATGTAAGCCTGCAGACCGGCCTGGGAGTTTTCATAGCCGGGAGTGCCGCTGTCGCAGACGGCCCAGCTGCCATCCTGCTGGCGCATCATAACCTGGTTAGTCTCCATCGAAACCGTATCAACCGCATCCAGGATATGACCGGTATCAGAAGTCAGGATAATAGTCTCCCCGCCGGCACTGGTCAATTTGAAATTGGCCGTCATGGTTCCGTTGGAGATGCCGTTAAGGCTGACCACCAGATAGCTGTGGGAAGCCAGTTCATAATCCGGAAAGCGCCATTTAACCGTGGTGGCATCATCCGACAGGCCATAGCCCTTAAGGTTGATCGCCTTGTCGGTGCCGTTATACAGTTCCAGATAATCGCTCTTCTCATTCTGGCCGTTTACCCAGACACCGCCGTTGGAAGTCATCACTTCGGAAATAACCAGCTTGGTCATGTCATTATTGTAGGCTTCGGCCAGTTCCGTCTTGCTCAGGCCCAGACCCTTGCGGTCTTTAAACAGAAAAGCCAGCACTACAAAAAGGATGACAATAACAGTCATGATTATTATCAGCAGGCGGTCCTTTTTAGTAGTAGCGACGTATGTTCTTTTCATGGAGTTCTCTTTTTAGTTTGATTCCTAGAAAGTATACCACAATACCCGCTTTATTGTGAAACCGGCCGCCCTGACCAGCCCCTTTATAACGGTCTGATGCTGCTAAGAAAACTGCTGAGCCGGCCCATGGCCACCTTCAGCTGCTCAAGGCTGTAAGCATAGGAAATACGCACATATCCTTCCCCGGCCGCCCCGAAGCTGTCGCCGGGAACCAGGGCCAGATTCTGCTCGTCCAGCAGTTTCTGGCAGAATTGCAGCGACGACAGGCCGCTGGCGGAAATATCGGGAAAGACATAAAAGGCCCCGGCTGGCTGCGGCGTCGGCAGGCCGATCTCATTAAGGGTTTTAACCAGATAATTGCGCCGCATCATAAACGAATCCCGCATGCTTTCAGCTTCCTTGTCACCGTTGTTGGCCGCTTCAATGCCGGCAAACTGGGAAATAGTGGAAGCACACATGCAGACATACTGGTGGATTTTCAGAAAAGCTTCGATAAAGACCTGATCGGCCATAATATAGCCCAGCCGGTAGCCGGTCATGGAATAGGCCTTGGAAAAGCCGTTGATGATGATGACCTGATCCTTGATGGCTTCAAAGTTAGCCGGAGAAACATGCCGCTGGCCGGTATAAGTCA
Organism: uncultured Erysipelotrichaceae bacterium; assembly: GCA_964436975.1. GTDB lineage: Bacteria > Bacillota_I > Bacilli_A > Erysipelotrichales > Erysipelotrichaceae > CAYTET01. Next base: position 6,685 of record CAYTET010000045.1, on the reverse strand, counting down.
GTTCGGCATATATTTCATCAACTACCACAATCAGGTCATGCGCCTTGATAACCGGCACCAGAGGCGCCCAGTCCTGATAGGTCATGACTCCGCCGGTCGGATTGGAGGGAAAATTCAGCAGCAGCACTTTGGACCTGGGGGTTATGGCCTTCTCCAAATCCTCTTTCAGCAGCTTAAACTGCTTGGCCTGGCTCATTTCAATAATCACCGGCACCCCGCCGGCCATGGTAATGCAGGGATCATAAGCCACATAAGAAGGTGTTGGCATGATGACCTCATCGCCCGGATTGAGCAGCCCCCGCATGGCTAAATCAATAGCCTCCGAGCCGCCGGTTGTTACCAGAATCTGGCTGGCCGGATCATAGTTCAGATTAAAACGGCGCTGCTGATAGGCGCTGATGGCCTGCCGCAGATCCCACAGACCGCGGTTATCCGTATAAAAGGTTTTGCCCTTCTGCAGGGTATAGATGCCCGCTTCCCGGATATGCCAGGGTGTAATAAAGTCCGGCTCGCCGACGCCTAAGGAAACAACATTTTTCTTTTGGGCCGCCAAGTCAAAAAAGCGGCGGATGCCGCTGGGCCGGATGGCGTTGGTCCGGTCGCTTATCTGTCCGGCCAGGTTCATGGCGTTACCAGCAGGCGCTGGGTGTCATCAGTGCTCTGTTCCAAAGCCGTGCCGGTCAGCTTGTACTTCTTCAGCACAAACATGGTCTCGGTGCTCTTGACCCCTTCAATCGGGGCCAGTTTGCGGGCTACAAAGCCGGCCACCTCCCGCATTGTTTTGCCATTGATGATAATAACAAATTCAGTGCGGCCGCTGACCAGATACATGGTGTCAACTTCCGGATACTGGTAAATCATCTCGGCAACATGGTCATAGCCGGAATCCCGCTCCGGAGTGCAGTTTACTTCAATGATGGCCTGCACTTCGTCTTCGTTGGCCTTATCCCAGTTGATGATGGTATGATAGCCGGCAATAACATGCCGGCTCTGCAGACTGGCAATGCAGGCATCGACGGCCGCTTCATCCTCATCCAGCAGGGCCGCCAGATCCGTGACGGAACAGCGGGCATTGTTTTCCAGTAAGGTTAATAATTTATTTTCATCCATATGACCACCCCTTGATTGATAAAAAAACTCTATGTATTGAGTATAGAGTTTTTTATGGATTCTGTCTATCAGCGATTTTAGCTGGCAAATGACGGCCCGGCCAAAGGGCTGTTTTTATGAATTAAGATCCGCTGGCAATATCCGGCTTATCTTATTAAAACTCTGTATATTCATTATTCTCGATGTTTGCCCGTACTTCCGTCGGATAGCGGCAGGTTTTAAATGACAGGATAAAATCAATATAGCGGTCAGGATCAGCCAGCTTTTTCTCCTCGAGTTTAGCATGCAGTTCATTATAGAAATCATTGCCGCCCTGGTGAATGCTTCGCATGACCATTTCTTCCATTTTGAAAAAGCGCCGGCGCTGCCAAAAGCGGATTTTCTTCTTTATGCAGGCTGAAAAGCGCGCGGCTGCTGCCTTTTCTTTTTCTTCCTTCTGCCTCTGCTGTTTAAACCATTCCTCATCCTCAGCAAGGCGCCGCTGGCGGCTCTTCTGCCTTTGGACAACGGCCTTGTCACTTTTATCATAGACATAACCGACCCGGAACTCGGTTATGGTGCGGTCGACAATCATCACGCTTTCCTGGTCATATTTTTTAGCCAGTTCCATGGCCAGCGCCGTCAGTTCTTCAGAGGTCAGGCCTGTAATTTGCATACCGATGCTGTTTTTGTTGTATCTGTAATCGGCATCATCACAATAGTTTCCGGTGATGCCCCTTGTAAAACTGAAGGCGGTGCGGCCCCGTTTCTGGGATGGCAGAATATCAGCCACTTTACCGCTGTAGACAATGTCCGCCGGCAGCTTGGCAATAAAACCAGCCGTCAGTTCTTTTATTTCATTGATGTTATCTTCCGTAATGACAAACTGCGCATCCGCCGGAGCGGAAGCGAAAATCAGCTGACCGCCGCCGGGAAAGACCGGATCAGCGGTACTGGTTTTTTTGTTATTGTCTGAATCATCCTGGGGAAAAGTATAAAGCGGATCGATTTCACGGCCATTGTTCATAACTGAGCCAAAGGTGGCATAAATCGGAGCGATATCCAGATAATAATCTTTTCCTAAAGATTTGTAATATCCTTTTTCAGCTTCGTAAGTGTGCATTCTGATTACTCCTTTTATAATCGAAGCGGCTGACAATTCTGACCCCTTCTGATAGTTATTCTTATAACATACATAATGTACCTGTTTTGGGACATCACACAGATGTGCCTGACCATCCAAGGCTTTTACTCTATCCCTGGGCCGGCTCAACTGCCGTATTTGTTTATAGCTTTGTCCAGCCGCTGCTTAATACTGTTCCGCACCGACTCCGGACTGACAATTTCCACATATTCGATATACTGCATGGCCCAGTATTCCATCGCCAGCGGACTGGCTTTAAGCTTTACATTCACCTTAGGGCCGTCGTTGACGGGAGTAATCCGGATACTGCGGCCAAACCAGTCAATGATCTGGTCAATGATGGAAGAATCCGCGATGAATTCAATTTCTTCGGGCTCATCACCGTACATATAAGGCATTGCGGCCGTCAGCTTCTTATAATCAATGCCGTTTTCAAAACCGGCGATACTTTCCAGCCGGGTGGCCGGTTTATCTGTCTTATGGATATTGGTGATGCGGTCCAGCCGGTGGTACACCATATTGTGCCAGTAATCGCTGTAAGCCATCAGATAATAGCGCTGGTTATGCAGCAGCAGCTGGTAAGGACTGACATACTGGGTTGAGGTCTTATGCAGTTTTTTATCAAGGCCGTATTTATTATATTCATAGTTGACCTGCACTTTGCCATTGACGGCTTCGTCAATCACCTCAATATTATAGAAAAGATCCTGATTATCGGTCCGGTCCAGGCTTTCCACCGCATAAATGTTTTGGACATGGGACTTGAAGAAATCATTGGAAAGACTGCTCAGACGGCTGATGAGATCTTTCGCCTGCACAGCGCTGATATGGCGGCTGCATAAGACGCTGTCAATCAGCAGGTGCAGTTCAGAGTCCTCAAAATCAAGCCCCTGCAGATAGCTGCCGGTCGGGCCGGATTCGATGTCGGCACCGGCTTCCTTAAGCAGGGAAAGGCAGCGGCCGATGGCTTTTCTTTCAATGACAATGCCAAAATCACTGTTCAGATATTCGGCAATCTGGTTTTGGGTGAGACAGTGATCGGTATCACTGTGCTGCTTTAAAATCTGCCAGATCCTGATCAGGGCCAGCCGCTTTGACTCATAACTATCCATAATTATCACTCCTTGTTCAGATTATGCCTGCGGTATGCTGCTGACTTCATTGTAGCACAATCGGACGCGGCCTTTTCGGTACATTGTCACAGTCATCCATCTTGTAAACCAACCGTTCCGGCGGTATACTGAAACCGCCATAAAGAGAAGGACAGAGACACGCTCGATGACCCTTCCACAACCTGCCGGATGGTAAGGTGCGAAAACGTGAACGATGGGGACCCGCAGCTGGCTTTAGGCACCCATTGTTACTGATGGATGTTTTTTTGTGGCTGGATGGGAGCAAATAATGATTCTGCATATTCCCCACAGTTCTTTGGTATACCCGGCGCAGTTTAGAAGCGAACTCCTGATTTCACCGGCTGACTTTGAAAAAGAATTGACATTGCTGACAGACCTTTACTGTGATCAGCTTTATACCTTTACTGGCGCCACAGCGCTAATCTTTCCCTATTCCCGGCTGTTCTGTGATGCCGAAAGATTTGAAAACGATGATAATGAACCGATGGCTCAGTACGGCCAGGGCCTGTTTTATACTAAAACAAATTCCGGCCAGCCGCTCAGACTCTTTAGCCGCAAAGCCAGCCAGGCCGCTCATCAGGCCTATCAGAAATATCACCGGCAGCTGGCCGCTTTAACATCTTTCCAGCTGGCTCAAAGCGGCACCGCCCTGATTGTAGACTGTCACAGTTTCTCCGCAAAGGCCCTGCACACCAGCCCGCAGTATTTGGCCGATGTCTGCATCGGCACTGATCCCTTCCATACGCCGACCGCACTGGCCAAAAGGCTGGCTGACACCGCCGTCGCAGCCGGTTATACAGTCAGTTTCAACACGCCGTTTGCCGGCAGCCTGGTGCCGCTGGCCTACTATAAAATAGAGCCCCAGGTAATCTCAGTAATGATTGAGATCAACCGCCGACTCTATTTGGAAACGGACTGCCGCCGCAAGTCAAACGGCTATGAGCCGACCCGGCAGCTTTGCGCCAAACTGCTGCAGGTAACAGCAGATTATAACAATGCTGACTCAGCTGATTAGGCTTATAGCCTGCCGAAAGCTGCTAAATTACAGCCCATGGAAGCTTTTGTCTAAATCGGCTCTGTATTTTACCAGCAGTACATCACTGCTTCATTTCAGGCTTGCGGCTATTGGCAGAACATAAACAATCAAAAAAGTATTATGACTGTTTACTACCAGAAAGAAATCTAATCAAGGGCTAAATAATCACTCGTGACTCCGCTTTTCAAAAGAATAGCGCTGATCTCATCGAACAATTCAAGCAGTTCCCAGGCCTTAACGGGTTTGTTATCATGTTTGTCGGTTTCAGTGCTATCCCTGAAAAAAGAAATATTAAAACAGGTTACTTCATTAGCTTTCTTTCCATCGATAGAAAATTCAAATGTATTAATGAATCCATCAAGGACAAAGGGGCTTTCAACAGCATTCAGTCCTTTGCAAGTCAGGAAGTATTCGTGTTCTACTATAAATTTCTTGATTTTATCGACATCCGTAAGACTTATTGGCAGTTCGCTGTTTATCTCGTTCATATTTTCTAGACGGGTGCACTTTACCGTTCCCTCGCTGCCGCAGTCAAAAACCTTAACAGTTGAAAGCGTAAATCCCCATGCACTATGTAATGAATAACTGTATATTAACAAATCCTGCATTTTCCGTACCCCTCTTAATAAATCTCAATACTATTTCTTTAACTTTCAAAAGATTCAATGATGCTTTTTATTCTTTTTTCCATGTTAACGCTTTTTAATCGTCTTTGTCATAGATAAATTATTTCACTATAAAAGAATAATTGATCTTCAAGAATAATTGCTGTTATTTATCGTCTGCATTACGATATTTTGAAATTTTATAAGAGGAATAATCTGGCTTATGCCATGATTTTGTATATTCAATTACAGTGTCGTTTTGCGTTTTACCAATATAGATGATGTAGAACATGCATCGCTCCGCATCCATTTCTAGATATTTAGCAGCTTCTACCTGGTTATTCTCCACAAAAATCCTAGAAGTAAACAAATGCGGTTTTAAATCTTTTTTATCCATATAATCATAAAGTGATTGCTGAGAAAAATTGTAATCAATTGCATCGGAAAAGCGATCATTGGGAATATAAGATTTTTGATAAGCATAGGGGATGTGATTTGCGTAAAGCAATCTAACTATTTCAACAAATTTTCCTTTATACGGTGTAAATTTTTCTAGTATATCTGAATCGACCGACACAACTTTTATTGAAAGAACTTTTCGTTCAGGAATCATTCCTTCCATCACTATTCCAGCACTCAAACTTGGCAAAGAACTTGTTCCCAATGCGACCTTTGCTTGATTTGCAACAACAATTGTTCCCTTGCCTTGAATCCTTTTAAGCAATCCTTCTTCAACAAGGTATTTTATACTCTTTCGAACTGTCATTCGATTTATTCCATACTGTTCCGACATAAAACGTTCAGAAGGTATCGCTGATCCAACAGGATACTCTCCAGAAGTAATTTTGCCACGAATGTTATTTTGTAATTGAATATATAACGGCTTTGAATAGTCATTCTTCATCATAGGTTAACACTTTCACTTGCTTTCACTGACAATTTATTATTATATTCACTATAATGGCTTTCTCTTATAAATTGAATCACATCACTTAGCACCGTATATTCGTAGTACTCTACCGCTTCTTCATTATCGTCAAACGTATTACCTTTTATCATCACAATTTCTTTATGATCCGGAATTTCAAGCATCTCACAATCATCTTGCGACACTTTGGCAATTAGTATCTCCTCTTCGCAATGTGAAACTGGAATAAGTTTATTAATTTGTTGATAATTATCCGTCGTCATAGAAATGCTTTTTGTGCGAATGATACTGTTTTCGCCATTAAAGTAACTTCGCAGAACCATCTCTGGTTGATTATCTATAAAAAGTATTCTCTCCCAAAAAACAACATTAGATGCAATTGGGAGCATCAACTGTTCGCTGATTATTTTATTGCTATCGGTTTTAGCAAACGTAATTGTTTTGAACTGGTAAATGCAGTTAAGTTTCTGCAAGGCGTGCAATAGAGCATCACAATCATAGATATCATAAAGAAGGGTCTTTTCCATTTTGCTCATCTATATTACTCTCCTCATCAATAATATAACAGAATAAAGTCATTATATTCTATTAGAATGGCTTCTACAAACGGATTAAAAAGGTATCAACAACTGTTATAAAAGTAGTAACCATCATAAAAAACAGGGGGAATACCCCCTGTAATCATAATAAAAATCGAGTCTTCATCAAGAAGTGTGGGCAAATTTAATAGTTTTATAAGGTAACTGCACG
>CAYTET010000044.1:0-18208 GCA_964436975.1 uncultured Erysipelotrichaceae bacterium | reverse complement strand
TTCATTAAAGAGCCGTTTGGGAAGAACTTGTCTGCCTAAATACTCCATATAGCTGGCCTCCTTTCGCTGCCGTTATATTCAATTCTGCCGGCCGGTATCATCAGCTAGGCCTGCGGATTGGCTAAAACGCCGATAAACAGAATCGTGCCGTCATCACTGTTTATGGTATAGATGGCCGGTCTGTTGATAATCATTTCATAGGTCTGCTGCTGCGGGCCGATTGAAGTAGCGTCCATGACTATCTCAGTATAAGCCGCGGCGGTCAAACCGTACTGATCCAGTCCGATATGACTTCCCTGACTGATGCGGCTGATACAGACAGGCTGAGCCGTCATGCCGGAAAAATCAGCGTTCATACTGAAGGCCGTCTCAATTCCCAAAGCCTTGACCATGTCTACTAAATCAAAAGTGTTGTCAAATTCAAAGGCCGGCAGCCGCCACTGGATCAGACCCTGGTGACACTGGCCCTGGGTAAGGGCAGCGGTCAGAGCGGCCTCATCATTTAGAAAATCGTCAGTGGTATAGCCATCAGCCGGCAGAACAAAAGTAATCGAGCCGCTGCGCAGATTCAGACTGCTCCGGACATAACCGGTGCCAGAATACAGACTGCCCGAAGCACTGGTGGCCAGATAATCGGTATTTACCGTTCCGGCGGCCGTGGTAAAGGTATCCTGACCGGCCGGGTCCAGCGGACTGGACCAGCGGCTGTAATAATAAATCGTATTGATGATATCAATCACTTCATCCTCCGTCGTTACAATCTGGGGATGCAGGACATTTTCCGTCTGCTGGCTGATCCATTCACTGATCCGGCTGGCTGTGGCCGCATCCGCAAAGTCAGCTTCAAAGCATGAAGTATAGAACTGGGCGGCCGCGGTATTGAGAAAGTCAGTGTTAAAACTGATATCCTGGCCACCGACCTGACTGTCAACCCAGATTGAATTGGCAATAAGCAACTTTTCATAATCAGAGGACTGGTAAAGCTGCTTAAAGAGATTCTGGCATTGCCGGCCCAAAGATGCGGTGTCGGCAAAGCCCAAAGCCGCCAGCAGTTCGGTCTGCGTATTTCCTTCAGCGCCCATGGCACAGATGGCCAGCGCATAATAAAGGGACAGCGGTGAATAATTAAGATTGCCGCTGGCGGAGTTAAACAGCTTGACGGCACTGCTGACCGCAAAACTGTTGACGGCCTGGCGCATTGTCTCATCAACCGGATTAGCTGACTTGTAACTTTGATATTCATCATAGGACATCTGATCGACAGACTGCGGATATACCACTGACTGGGCCGCATCCGGGATATCAGCGGTCTGGCGGCTGCAGCCGGCAAAAGTTGACAAAACCGATAATGCCATAATAATTTTCAAGACTCTCTTCATTTTATCCACCTCTTTTGTTTAGGAATAAAAAACGGAATAAAGACATCAGATGGTCCTTATTCCGTGGCATAGCAGATTGACATGCTATTGATAATCAGACTGATATCGGCTTCGGTAATGCCGGTAACACTGGTCAGGGAATACTGGTTTTCCGAATCAGACCAGCAGGCCTTGGTAAACCGTGTACCGTCCCCGGTCAGTCTCACCATCATGGAATTGACGATGAAAGCTGTTGTATTATCCTCGCTGACCGAATAATCAGCCGACTGGTTCCAGCAGACATTGTAGGTCAGAGTATCAGCCGCGCTGGTATAAATAATCTGCACCGCATCGGCTTCATTAGCCACCGAAACCTGGGTATAGCCACTGGGCAGCGATGACGGAGCCAGATAACTGGCATTCATGGAAAGCATCAGATTGTCATTCTGCGCCGGCTGGTCGGTGCTGTCCGTACCGCTCCGGCTGGCAAACGTCGGGTGCCAGATAATCAGAACCGAGGCAACTATAACCAGGGCTGCCGAGCCGGCCAGGGCAAACGGCTTCCAGTGAAATTGGAAAAACGGCACCGGCTGGCGGTTGGCCAGGGTCTGCAGCCGCTGATCCAGTTCGGCATCAATTTGGGTGTGCATATTATCAGTCACCTCAATATGAGCCATGGCCTGCTGGTATTTATTGGCTTTATGGTTATTCATCGAAGTCGTAGGCCTCCTTTAACTTATCTTTCAGCATCTGCCGGCCGCGGAATAACAGACTGCGGACGGTGGCAGAACGCTGCCCCGTTATCTTGCTGATTTCATCGCTGGTCATTTCTTCCTGATAGAACAGATGGATTACAATCCGGTATTTCTCCGGCAGCTCCGCTACGGCCTGCCAGACAAAGGAAAGGTCCTGACGGCTCTCTGCCGCCAGATTATCACTAAGCTGGTCGGCATTCTGCCGGCTGCGGTGGCGCAGCTTGTCCTGGGCCTTGTTGATAGCAACCCGGAACAGCCAGCCCTTTTCATGCTCTTCATTTTCAAAAACAGGCTGACTGCGCATTACCTGCAGCAGTGTCTCCTGTAAGACATCCTGGGCATCATCCATGTTAGCTACATAGGAGTAAGCTAAACGGAGGATATTGTTGCCATACTGATTCAGTATGTTTTCAGCCAGCTGTCTGACATCCTGATCGGTGGATGGATTGCGCTTCTGCATTTAGGCCATAGTCCTTTCATGGCGGCGCTATCTGACTAGTAAACGCCGCTAACAATAATATTGTTGCAAATAAAACATAATCCGGGTATTACCCCGGATGGTTGAACTAATTGGTGCACCGGATGAGACTTGAACTCACATGACTTGCGTCATACGCCCCTCAAACGTACGCGTATACCAATTCCGCCACCGGTGCGTGCTGATTAATTATAACCATAAGACCAAAATGGTGCAAGACTGCCTTTTACTGTTCCCAGATTAATCAGGTATCAATTTTAGTCAACTGGCTAAGGGAATAGTCCCGGTAAACCAGGTCATCCCGCACATTGAAGCCCTGCTTCTGCCAGAAGGCATTGCCATCCGCATTGTTTTTATAGGCCACCAGAAACACCTTGTGAATCCCCTGCTTTTTCAAAGCAGCCAGTACAGCTTTGACCAGAGCTGTTCCGATACCCTGATGCTGGCTGGCCCGGGCCACCGCGGTATGGTGAATAAGACCCCGGCGGCCGTCATGGCCGGCCAGAATCACCCCGCAGATACTATTATTCTGAACGGCCACAAAACAGGTTGAAGGATTGCGCTGCAGATACCGGCTGATGCCCTGGCGGGAATCGTCAGTCTCGTTCAGTCCCATCCCCGGAGTGGCCATCCATAAGGCAAAGACCTCTTGATAATCACCAATGGTCATTTCTCTTATTATCATCGCTTGGCCCGTCCTTAATCCGGATAGTCATTATAACTGACCCTGTTAAGATACAGACCGCAGGGCGGCAGATTATAACTGACCGCTCTTTTATCACAGGCGGCCAGCTGGTCGGCAATCTGAGCAGCATCCGTTTTATGATAACCGGCCTGAATCAGAGCCGCCGTCATCATGCGGATCTGGTGACGCAGAAAACCGTCACCCCAGTAGCGGCAAGAAACCACATGGCCGCTTCTTTCAATGCGGATATCATATATTGTCCGGTGCTGGTCAGGATACTCGCGCCGGGAAGAAGCATTGAAACTGGTAAAGTCATGTTGACCGATAAAAGCAGCGGCCGCCTGCTGCATAGCCGCTTCATCTAATACCGGGCTGACAAATAAGGTACAGTTGCGCCGGGTTGGTTCAAACGGTCCGTCATCAAGACAGTATTCATATTCTTTATAACGGGCATCAAACCGGGCATGAAAATCAGCCGCTGCCATCTGACAGGAATATACATAAATATCACGGGGCAAAACCGCATTCAGGGCAGCGGCGTAATCCTTGATAGTCGTTTTAGAGCAGTCAAAATGAAAGACCTGGCCCCGGCTGTGCACTCCGGCATCGGTCCGGCCGGCGCCGGTAATCGCAATGGCCGTTCCGGTCAGTTTAAAAAGGGCTTCTTCAATCTGGCCGGCGACCGTCCAGCCGTAAGGCTGCACCTGCCAGCCGGAATAGGCAGTGCCGTCATAGCCGACAACGGCTTTATAGCGGCTCATGCCATCAGCCGGGGCACCACAATCAGCCCCGCCAGAATCAGTGTAACCGCGGCTATCGTAAGCCAGTCAGCCGTCTTCATCTGCAGTTTCTTGTACCGGATCCGCTTGGCTCCGACAACATAGCCCCGGGCTTCCATGGCATCAGCCAGATCATCGGCCCGCTGAAAACTGGAAACGAACAGCGGAACAATCAATGAAAGGATTGCTGTTATCTTCTCTTTGAAGCTGCCATTCTCCATATCCACGCCGCGGGAAGCCTGGGCTTTTAAAATGCGCTGGCTTTCATCAATCAGGGTTGGAATAAAACGCAGGGCCAAAGAAATCATCATGGCAATCTCATGGGTCGGCAGCTTAATCGCCTGCAGCGGCGCCATCAGATCTTCCAGACCCAGCGTCATGTCCATCGGCTTGGTCGTCGCCGTCAGCAGGGTGGTAATCATAATCATCAGAAAAAGCCTGACGACGATATAAAGCGTATTGATAACCGCATCGCTGTAGATCATAAAGGAGCCGATTGTCAGCCAGACCATTCCGGTCTTGACCGTCAGGCAGTTGATTACCAGCAGGAACAACAGCATGAAAAGCATCGGCTTGAGCGACTGCAGCACCGTGGTAATGGTCAGATGGGCAATCAGAATGCAGCCTATCAGCAATACCCCGATGACAGCGTAGCCGATAAAGCCGGCCGGTATAAAGATAGCCACCAGCAGAATCATCATCGCTACCAGTTTGGTGCGGGGATCCAGACGGTGAAAGAAAGAATCATAGGGCACATAGCGGCCAAAGGTCAGATTCTTCATTTGGGCCACCTTCTGACCAGCCAGTCAGCCAGCTGGTCTACCGAAAGGACATCCGGGTCAATGGCAAGGCCGTCTTTGGCACAGAGCTGCTTGAACCGGACCACGGCTGGCGGATCGATGTTGGCCATAGTCATATATTCTTCCGAGGCAAAAAACTTTTTGACATCGGTCTGGATGGCTAGCTGGCCGTTATGCATGACGACAACCCGGCTGCAGTAATCCAGAACATATTCCATATCATGGCTGACAATAATCACCGTGATCTTTTTTGTCTTGTTTAGATAGCTGAACAGCGCCATCATCGCCCGGGCGCCCTGCGGATCCAGCCCGGCCGTCGGCTCATCTAAAACCAGCACTTCCGGATCCATGGCCAGAATCCCGGCAATGGCGACCCGTCTTTTCTGGCCGCCGGACAGTTCCAGCGGCGACTTCTGAAAATCCGCCGGACTGATGCCGACTGTCTTAAGACAGGAAGCCGCCAGTTTTTCGGCATATTCGGGTGCAACGCCGAAATTGGTCGGACCAAAAGCCACATCCTTCAGCAGGGTCTCTTCAAACAGCTGGTATTCCGGAAACTGAAAAACCAGACCGACATGCTGGCGCAAAGCTTTGGTCTGCTTGAACTTGACGCCGGCGGTTATCTTGAAATCCAGCACTTCAACCGTGCCGCTGGATGGCAGCAGTAAAGCATTGAGATGCTGCACCAGGGTGGACTTGCCGCTGCCGGTTGCCCCGATCACCGCTGTCATCTGGCCCATGGCCAGCTCCAGGTCAATATCGCGCAGCGCTTTATAGCTGAAAGGAGTGTTGGGGCTGTATTCAAAGCTTACTTTTCGGAAATTGATTGACATATTGCCGCCGCCATCCTTTCCATATCCAGAGTATCGGTCACCTTGCGGCCCCGCTTATTCAAAGCGGCCGCCAGTTTGACAGTAAAAGGAACATCCATCTGCAGTTTCAAAAGCGTGTCGTGATGCTTGAACACTTCCTGCGGGCGGCCGGCTAAAACGACCTGGCCCTGGTTCATCAGGATAACCTGGTCGCTCTGGGCCACTTCTTCAATGTTATGGGTAATGGACACCACGGTTAACCCCTGCTGGTCATGAATGTCATGGACCAGCTGGTTGATATCACGTTTGCCGGCCGGATCCAGCATGCTGGTGGCCTCATCAAACAGCAGGATCTGCAGATTCATTGCCAGTACCGAGGCGATAGCCACCCGCTGCTTCTGGCCGCCGGACAGATTGGAGGGCTCGCTTTCAAGCAGTTCGGTCATACCGACTTTAGCCGCAAATTCATTGATGATGCCATCCATATCCGGCTGGGGAACACATTTATTCTCCAGGCCGAAGGCAATGTCATCCCGCACGGTTGAGCCGATAAACTGATTATCGGGATTTTGGAAAACGATGCCCATCTTCTGGCGGATGGCATCGATATTCTCCGGGTTCAATTCCATCCCGTCAATGAAAACATCACCTGATTTTTTGGCCAGCAGACCCATCAGCAGTTTGGCCACTGTGCTTTTGCCGGAGCCGTTAGGTCCGATGATCGTCACAAAAGAGCCCTTTTCCACACTGAAAGAAGCGCCGGAAACGGCATCATTTTTCTGATCATAACTGTAGAACAGATCTTTTACTTCAATCGCTTTTGTCATAACGGCCTTTCTGCTGTTAAAGTCACCAAATCATTATACAACAAAACCGCCTTTAATTCGCCGGTGTTGCCGGATAACTCACAGTGTAGTTTCAGCCAGTTTCTTCAGATAAGCCGGCGGAACATGGGCGGTCAGCCAGATGCCATTAGCCGAAAGATAGAACTTATAGCCGTCTTTAACCATCTGCCGGCAGTCAATCTGATAGATTACCGGCCGGCCGTGGCGGCGGCCGACTTTAAGTGCCGTCGGAATGTCTTTTGACAGATGGACATACAGCCGGGATTTGGCCAGCAGGCCCTGACAGTCAATCGAAGATACATATTTCTCACCGGTACCGTGGTACAGAACGGCCGGCGGTATTTCTTCAGCCAGTTCAACATCGACGGGAATTGAATGACCCTGGTTGGCCCGGATCTTGGTTTGGTCCTCATTAAAAGAATAGCGCTGCTTTTCATCCGTCCGCACTATTTCCGCCAGCATCTGGCGGGTCAGCGGATGGGTTTTATTAACACCTTCAATAAGCTGGTCAACATCAGCCCAGCCGTGTTCATCCAGAGTGATGCCGATGACATCAGGCTTGTGGCGCAGGATCAGACTGATATACTTGCTGGTTTCTGTTAATGACATATTCACACCCTCCTAAGCGAAAAGCTGGCGGTTCGACTCAGCCAGGGACGCCATGCCCTTTTACTGCATTCTCTTTTTTATCTGAGTTTGCAGTTTTAATTCTTACAATAAGCAGAAGACTATAGAATTAAGATGGCAAGCCTTATTTCTGTTTATTGGACAATTCTTGCAGCCAATCAGCAGCATCAATAATCCGAATCCCTTCATATTGGTATTCGGGCTGAAAGGTTCTTGCAACTAAGAGTTTCTGAAATCCATCACGGATGCTGAGTAAGGGTATCACTTCCCTATCAAATGTTATCTTATCGGAAATATCATACGAAACTTGAATATACATTTTTTCGCCATGTCTTATTGTAACGAAATCTATCTCTTTCTTATTCAATATCCCAACATATACTTCGTATCCTCGGCGTAACAATTCAACGGCTACGATATTTTCCAAAATGCGGCCGTAATCCATATTTTTTGTGCCAAGCCTTGCGTATCTGAAACTTTGGTCGACTAAATAGTATTTATCTTCAGAATTTAAATATCTTTTCCCTTTGATATCATATCTTCTGATTCGATAAAACAGAAAACTATCCGATAAATATTTCAGGTATCTGCCAACGGTTTTGTGATCAATACCTGTTTTACTGCCTTTAAGTACATTTGCAATGAATCGTATGGAAATTAGATTGCCAATATTATCCATCATGAAATCAATCAAAGAGTGAAGTAATTGTTCATTGCGAATCTTTTGCTTTTGAATGATATCTCGAACAATCAAAGCATTCAAAACGTCATTATTAATATAGGTGGTCCGCTGTCCAGATTCCTTATATAAATACGAGCCGGCCATGCCTCCTTCAGAGATATAGTCAGTCAGTGAAGAGTTAGCATTTTTCGACGGGAAGTAATTTAGATATTCTGGAAACGAAAATGGGAAAACTTGAATTTCAAATGTTCTTCCAACGAACAATGTTGCTAAATCACTGCTTTGAAGAAAAGCATTAGAGCCTGTGACATAAAGATGATACTTTTCTTTTGCATGAAGGCTATTTATGGCTTTCTCGAATCCGTCGCACATCTGAACCTCATCAATGAAACAGTAATTATTTTGATGAGGTTTATATTGCTTTTCCACATAGGATTCAAGTGCATGGTATTCATGGATTGATTCGTATTTTGATAAATTGAAATTGATGTGGATAATATTTGCTTTGTTATCGCTTTTTCGGAGATGCTCAGCAAAAGCTTCCAGGAGCTTCGATTTTCCAGAGCGTCTGACACCTGTAAGAACTTTAATATCTGGAGTATCTACAGTATCCTGAAGAATCTTCAAGTATGTTTGTCGATTTATAAGTTTCATGGTGCATCCTCATTCATAGTATATGCTTTCTATTCCCCATATTCAACAATTAGCTAATATTGGGGAATAGTGATTGCGCCTATTAACAAAGCTTTTTTCCAATTCCGTCTAATCGGCGAATGATCCATTCGAAACTTAGTTGTATTTGCAGTTTAATTTCGATTATATTGAGCATTTACTTGCGATGCCTTAGGGTTATCCGGATCAATCAATGAATGGCTGCTGATACTTTGGTTTGCTAACAGTCTGCTGATTGTAACTCTAATATCAGCCGCCAAGACGGACAATGAAAAATTACACCATGACCCCTGCACTGTAAAATAGCGTTGTATTTACCAGGCTTCGCTGATACTTGGAATTACGCTTGGCATACTTTACCAGGCAATCTCCCAAACTCCTAATCGGCTGATTATTTGACCGGTTAATCTTTCCATCGCATCCGGCTATCAGAAACAAAAGGTTTACGCCCCGGATTGCCTTCAACCCGGTAGAAAGCCAGATTCCGGCAGTCATAAAGAGCCGACCAGACAGTGTCGGCATTTAACCGGCGGTCATACTGGCAGATAAAGCCGTACCGGCCGGCCAGCAGATTCTGACAGAATTCTTGTGAATAGTGGCCGGCATTGGCGCGCAAGGCGTTATCAGCCGTCGCATATCTTTCTTCACTGCGCCAGCTGTCAAGTCCGGCCGGACTGACATATTCAGCCATCGCCTTTGAAACAAAACAATTCGCAGCCGCTATAAAGTTGTCACCCGGCTTTGGATAACGCACTTCCATTTTAACAGGATTGCATTCCACTACCGCAATCTGACCGGCATGATCAGCCAGGGTTATTGTCTGAGCTGAAGCAATAGGCAGGCTTTTTAAAGCCGCAATGGCCTGCGGGGTTGTTTCACATTTTTCAAGAATATAGCGCACCAGCATCCCGGCATTAAGACCCGGCTGGCGAATATGCGGATAAAGAAAAGTCAGAGCCGCCGCCAGCCATTTCTGATTCATACCGTCTTCAATCTGGATAAAGGCAGTGGTATTGCCGTTAAAAGCCCAGGCCCCGTCTATTGCGTACAGACAGTTCATGTAAAGTTTCTCAAGTGAAACCAGAAAGTCGCTGTTTTTACCCAGCATAATATTTGTCCCGTCACTAACGGCAAAAGCCGTACAGTGATTCTGCGGGGCAAAGCAATACATTGGCAGCAGCAGGCTGGTGATATTTTCCAGCGGGCGGCCCTGACCGTCAGCCATCCCCTGCATCTCGGTCACCACCTCCGGAAAACACCGCTGATAAACAGGCAGACAGTCACGGGCAAAGCCGGCAACCTCGGCCGTTATTTCAAAAGTCGGACTTCCTTCAATGATATGGCCATGACTGGCCAGCTGATAGCCATATTTATACCCGGCCTGATAAGGGTTACCGGTAAAGCGTCCATGATACATTGCCGCTATTCTCCTTTTCCATCATTAAGACAATCCGCTAAACTAAGCTTTTGATTATAATAACAATTCCCAGTCCTACTAAAACCACCGGCACCAGCACCGCCTGATACTTTTCGATCTGCTTTTTGATTGCCGGCTGATTGCCCAGTTTATCCGAAACCCAGCAGAACACCTCCGTCAGCGCCATGAAAACGGCCCCCGTCAGAATGATTCCCGTAGTTGAATAGGAACTGAACAGCGGCACATAGACCCCGATATTGTCAGCACCGTTGGCGATGGTAAGAACGGCAGCCGCTTTGACAGAAAGCAGCTGATCGGCCGGTGCGGCCGTCTGGCCGCAGGCGGGCCGGCGATATTCAAAATAACTCTTGATCCCCATATAGACAGGAATCAAGCCCAGAAGTCCGGTCACGGTTTTGGGCAGCAGCGCCACCAGGCGGATCCCAAAAGCGCTGATAATTAAAAGCAGACCGGTTCCAATATACCGACCGTATCTAATGCGGGCTTTCGACCGGCAATCCGCGGCCTGGGCATAAAAAACGGCGAACACGACAATGTCATCGATATTGGTTGCCGCAAAACTAATGGCCGCGGCGGTAATTATTCCCAGTATTTCTTTAATGTCAGGCATGTGGGCACGGTCTTCTTTCAATAATGCCAACCCGTCAGCTGGTCAGACATTTCTTTTGTAGATTGTAACACACATAAAAATTCGAATAAACAAAGGCCTCTTTTCAAGCCACAAAAAAGACAGCCGCACCGGCTGTCCTGTAAATTACATAGTCGTTTAGAAAAAACTACATGCTTTCTTTAATGCCCCAACCCCGATACCGGCCGCTGGCCGCGGCAACATCATCAGCCAGTTTCAAAGTGTCGGCCTGCAGCTGGTCATGATCACAGGCACATTTTTTGATTACCAGCAGTTCATTGGGGGCGCTGCCGGGGGCAACATCAAGACCCTTGTTTTTCAGAAAGGCGCTGAAGGCTTCACAGGCTGGCGCATCATCAAAACTGACGTAGTGCTGCAGCGTTACATAACTGGCATTGGGCACGGCCGCAATAGTAGCGGCAATCTGCTTGTCAATGGTAGCTTTCATGCTGTCTGAGACATTGGGATATACTTCGGCTTCAGCTGTTTCTTCCTGCTGAATGACATTTTCTTCAGCCTTGACTGGCGCCGGCTCGGCTTTTTCCGGAACCGGCTGCTCATCGGCAAAGGGCACGCTGTGATCAGCGGCATCAGCATCAATGTCGGACATAATCTTGGAAATCATCTCATCGACTTTATCATCCTGCGTCTCTTCTTGTTCAGCCGCGCTGTCCTGCTGCAGGTCAATCGGCTGAAAGGGCGCCAGACCTTTTTCCGGCTGATCAGCCTTATCCGTCTGATCGGGCTGGCTGTCAGCATTGGCCGGTTCATCAATAAACGGCGGCACCTTAATTGCGGCCGGCTCCACTGGCACGACGATATTTTCCGTTAAATCTTCCACCGTATTTGCGGCGTCCGAACTTTCCGGCTGGGCAGACTCAGCTGCAGCAACTGGCTGCACATCTTCAGTTGGTTCAGTTTCAGGAGCCGTTTTTCCCGGCTGGGCTTGCTCAGCTACAGCAACTGGCTGCACATCTTCAACTGGTTCAGTTTCAGGGGCCGGCATTAATGGTTCAGCCGGCTGGCTTTCGGCCACTGGCTGAATGGCGGCATTCTGTTCAGGGACAGCCGGGCTGTCTATTTTCTCTTCACGGTTTTCGGCCGGGTTGAAAATCTCTTTTTCCTGTTCATTATGCAGTTTCAGAGCCTGATAAATCATCGTAGCAACAGCGGCCAGCCCACCGGCTGTCAGCGCCATGACTGTTAATTTCTTTTTCAATTTAAGTCACTCCTATCGTCACAATTTGTGACTTTCATCCTATATGGTATTATAATGTTATTCGTACTTCGTTTGCAACCACCCCTAAAGGAGTAAAGCTACATGAAAAAAGTATTTATTGCCTGTCTGACCGCCCTCATGCTGCTGGCTGGATGCCAGCAGACCCCGTTTGAGCCGGCTGTCAGCAAGGCGGTTGATTACCTGGAATTAAATGCGGCCTATGACCCGCTGACGCTGATCAAGGATGATGATAATGCCGGGCTGGTCTTTGAGGTGAAAGAGAATACCATCGATACCGCCACTCCGGGCGATTATACCATTACCTACAAGATATCTTCTTCTGACAATCGCAAATCCACCGAGATGACCTTCGACTTTGCCGTGGCTGATCAGGATGCCCCGACTCTGGTCTGTCCGCAAGCCATCACCCATAAACTGGGTACGGCCTTTCTTATCAGCGACTATGCCACCGCCAGCGATCAGCGGGAGGGTGATCTTACTTCGGTTATAACCTACAGCGGCCAGGTCAACGGCTATGTTGCCGGTACATATAACATTGTTGTTTCCGTTGCGGATGCCTATGCCAACACCGCCACTTTGGATGTGAAAGTCACCGTCAGCGGCGATGCCATCAGTCTGGCCGGCACCTACAATGATTCCTCATATACGGCCGGTGCCGCCCCTTCCCTGACCCTCAATGATGATGGCAGCTTCTATATGTCGCTGAACACCTGCTCCAGTCTGTCCGCCGCGGACGGTTTCTGGGTTCAGGCCGGAACTAAACTGTATCTGACCTCGGAAACGTTCAGCTTCTCCCAGACCCCGGAGAAGAATATCATCGTCCTGCTGATCAACAATGACGGCACGCTGTCCTTTGACAGTGAACTTGATTACTGTGCCCCCAGCCGCGGTGATATCTTTACCCGCTAGACGCACCTCTCTTCAATTTAAAATCGTCAGGCTGATCATGGCCTGACGTTTTTATTATTTGATAATGGCAGCGGTGTCGCCGTCATTGATGACGGCACTGCTGTAAAATTCACTCAGCAGACTGATCAGATAATCAATGTCGGCACTGCCGGCGGTCTCACAGACGGAGTGCATGGCCAGCTGGGCCAGTCCGATGTCAACCGCCCGGGCAGCGACATGAGTCGACATGATGGCAGCCAGGGTGGAACCGCCGGGAGTATCCGAACGGTCGGCATACAACTGATAGGGTGTCTGGCTGTTGCGGCACAGCTGCTGCAGCAGGGCATTGGAGACGCTGTCGGTAACATAGGCAGGCGAAGCGCTGGTCTTGATAACCACGCCCCTGTTCAGATAAACGGCATTGGCCGGATCATACAGCTCCGGATGGTTGGGATGGCAGCCATGGGCATTATCGGCGCTTATCAGCAAAGCATTGGCCATAACGGCGCTGGCATCGGATGCGGTATAGAAGAAGGCCGCATAAATGCGGTTGATAACCTCGCTCAGGAAATTTGACGCCGCCCCCTGCCTTGACAGACTGCCTACTTCTTCATTGTCAAAGACGCAGTAGAAGTTGATGGCGTTTTCGCTGTAGGAGTATTTAAAGGCCTGCAGGCTGCCGTAGACATTGGCCAGATCATCCAGCCGCGGGCTGCTGATAAACTCATCCCGGTCGCCCCACAGCCAGGCCGGCTGGCGGCAGTACAGGTACAGATCCGAAGCGACGATATCTTCTTTATTTACCAGCAGGCTGGCGGCCAGCTGGTCTTTCAGACAGTCCGGGCTCTTATCCAAAGCCACCAAGGCCGGCAGATCCGTCTGCGGATTCCATTTATGGCCGTCATTGATGGTGCGCTGCTGATGGATGGCGACACTGGGAATAATCGCCCAGTCTTTATCAAAATCAACCAGCCGGCTGACCAGACGGCCGTCCTGACGGACAACGGAACGGCCGGCTACTGACAGCGGCCGGTCCAGCCAGGTATGCTCGATGGCCCCGCCGTAAACCTGACCGGTCAGACGGGTATAATGGTCGTCGGCCAAAACCGGCTGCGGCTTCAGCTTCAGACACGGCGAATCCGAATGGCTGGCACAGATATTAAAAGAGCGGACCGCATTCATCTGGGGAATCTTAAAGGCAATCAGACTGGAATCATTGCGGGTCACATAGTAATAGTGACTGCTCTCAAGCTTCCAGATCTGGTTTTCGGCCAGCTGGATAAACCCGGCATCCCGCAGTTCGTTTTTCACATTCTGAATAGTCTGATAACTACAGTGGGTGCTGTTGAGAAAACTTATTAAACCCGGTGCTGCGTTCATATCAACCCTCGCTTATTTCTCTTTAGGTAAATGCTACAACATTTTAGCCCCCACTGCCATATGCAGTTTGGAAAAGCCGGCCCGCAGTCGTATACAATGTTATAATGGCAGCAGAATAAAAGCCGAGCAGCTAATTGCTCTATTCAAAAGAAAAATATGATTGACGAAAAAGCCGTGGCGATTATGCAGGAAAGATGCGGCGGACTTTCCAGAATAATATCCAGTGTCTCTTTTTAACATTTGCGGCTCCAAAAAGGTATAATTACGGCAGGAGGATCTGTCATGGCCAAATACAGCCGCCTGTTGGCGGCATCAATCATCATCGCCTCTCTGTCCGGCTGTCAGTCCGCCTCTTTTGCGCAGTATCAGAGTGGCCAGGAGATAACCTGGGCTGACTGTCAGTGGCATGTTCTGGCGGATCCCGGGGCTGACTATGTCACAGCCATCAGCGACGAACTGTACCAACCTTCGGACCGGCAGATTGAAGATGAGCCTCTGTTTGACCAGCTAACCGTCTATTCGGCAAAGATTGACTATGCCGCCAGTGCGCTGGGGCAGTATGTTGACCAGCAGCTGGCCCCCCTTTTCCCGGCTGATGAATTAAAGGAAGTGGACGGCTTTGCTGTCCGGCTGCCTTACTTAAGCGAACTTGAAAAACTGACCGACTGGCAGACACAGACTGATAAATACGGCTTAACCTATCAGACCGCCGCCCGGCTTGACTGGCTGGCGGATGCCTATGACGGCTTCTGGACCATGACGGTTACCGCTGATACGGCCGGCTGTTCGGTTTGCGGGGAAAGCACTCTGGACTGTGAATCCCATTACAGCTGGTATGTCCTGCAGGCCCAGAATGATACCATGACCCTTACCTCGGTCGGCAACAATTATCCGACCGCCCTAAAAATTGTCGTCAATATAAAGAAAGCGGCGCTGACTGATTAACAAGTCAGAGCCGCTTTTTCAGGTTTCTCTTTCAGCATTTTAGGCAGACTCACCATCAGCCATGTCAGCAGGACAATGCCCTTCAGTCCGCAGGAGATGGAACAGCTCCACCAGGCGCCATCCAGACCCAGCGCTGTGGCTGACAGCAGGGCCACCAGCGGAATGCGGATGGCCGACAGAACGATTTCAGTTACAGAAGGCGGCATGGTATGACCCAGCCCGTTAAAGGCGCCGGCACAGGTTATCTCAACGCAGTTGAGCAGTTCTGAATAGCCCAGAATGCGCAGATAGGAAGCCCCCAGCGGCACCAGCTCCTCTTCCTGAATAAACGCCCGGAATATAGGTTCGGCGCCCAAAGTCAGCAGCAGCACACAGAAGCTGCCCCAGATAATGGTAATGATCATGGCTCCGCGGATGCCCTTTTTTACGCGGTCATATTTGCCGGCCCCGTAATTCTGGGCCACAAAGGCATTGACGGCACTGCCAAAGCCGTCAGCCGTCATCCAGGATATGGACTCAACCTGCACCCCGACCTTCTGAACCGCAATGGCGCTGTCCCCGAAAGCCGACAGCTGCCGGGAAACAACCATGGCGATGATGGAAAACAGCATACTGCTCAGCCCGCTGGGCGCCCCGATCCGGATAATGGCGCGGTAAACCTGGCGGTCCTGCTTCTTCAGCAGTGCAAGGCGGGTAAACATTTCATTGTCCCGGCAGGCATAAATGTACAGCACCGTTACCAGAAACTGGGAAATGATGGTGGCCCACCCGGCGCCGATTACGCCAAAAGCCGGGATTGAGCGCCAGCCGAAAATCAGCAGCGGATCCAGAATGATATTGACGATCAGCCCGATTGAGCCGATCTTGAAAGGCGTTTTGGAATCACCCATGGCATTGAGCGTGCCGGTAAACAGCATGTTCAGAAAACTGAACAGGCACAATCCGCAGGTAATATACAGATAGGAAATGCTGTTGGCAATGGTGCCGGCATCATGCAGATTGAAAAAGCCAATCAGGTTAGGCGCCAGCAAAACCGCCAGAAGGCTGAAGGAAAGACCGAAAACCAGATCCAGCTGAAAGCCGGCGGTCACAAAATGGCGGGCCTGGGCAAAGTTGCCGGCCCCCAGATTCTGCCCAACCTGAACCTGACTGCCCATCCGGATCATCAGCGACAGTCCGGAGGCCAGCCACAGGAACATGCCGGCTAATCCGGCGGCCGTTACCGCGGCCGAACTGAGCCGCCCCAGCCACAGCATATCGGTCAGATTGTAAGCCATCTGAATAAACCCGGCGGCCATAATCGGTCCGGCCAGCCGGGCTAAAGTTTTGAGAATCGGTCCGTTCAGTAAATCAATATTGCGCTTTTTCATTGCTATCCCCACAATGTCTCTACTCTATCACAGCCGGCCTGGTTTAACAACCGCAGTCGACAGCCTAACCCAGAGGTCTTTTAAATATATACAGTAATCGGAGAATACTATGTGTTTTCGCATATAAAAATGACATCTGTATAATGAAAATACAGATGTCATTAATGCCATATTAGACTCAAATATAAACAAAAGATTGAGGTGCTGCCTTGATGCCGTACTCAGACAAAGATTTTGGACTTTTGTACTCTTTAACATTGCCTAAATGAAAGGCAACCGCTCTATCTCGATTAAAAAAGTAATCATCAAAGAAGCCCTTGCTGATTCCCGATAAATTTGCAGTTACCTTCCATACTTCTTCCGGGTCGCTGACAATAATGTCAACTACATCGGCTTCCCCTACTACTTTCATAACGGGATAAGTAGAGTAGATAATAATCTTATCAACTTTTTCTTTGCAAAGTGTTTTTCGAAATTCATATTTCTTTTTCCCCGACATGATATTTTCAACATGTTCAGGATTAATCGACAATAGTATTTTGCACATTGACATCACCAATTTCTAGTATTTTGATAAACTCTTCTTGGTTGTACATAATGCTGTACGGATAGGTTTCAAATAAACCTTTGTCTTTCAACTCTTTGAATGTAACATTATGACCTTTACCAAAATAACAATTGTACACCAGTTCTATCGCGACCAAAGTGCTTTTCTTACAATACAAATCTGTCAATTCCGCTTCAGTATATATGGATTTGTTTCCAATTTGATGAAGAAACTCTTCCAATGGTATGTTTGATAAATGAACACTCCTGATTACATCAACTTTACTGATTGTACAGAATGAAGTGATAACTGATTTATAAGCTTTCTGACCACTGCCTGTATGAATACGATAGATAAAAACAGGCATTCCGACTTTATAAGCAAGAGACGTAACCGGAGCAGCAAGAAACACCTTTGTGATTCCGTTCCCAGCTGTTGTCTCGAAAATATCATTGTTATTTCCGGCAAGCTCTGAATATGGGAAGAGGCGATCATGATACATATCTTTGATCGGCAAAACACCGGCAGATTCAAAGCAGCCGGGAACAAATGGAAAGCATTTATATGGATCACTGCAGTCAAGGCTTCTTCTGCTTTTAAGATACACAAATTCGCCACGCTCATTTTTACCAACATTTAAGAACCCAAATCGTTCAAATAGATTTATTAGTTCCGTATGCTTTTCAAAGACTGTCACATATATTTCGTCGTATTGCGTATCCCGCCAATACCATAGAGCAACGCCTAAAGCACCTTCTCCGAGCCGCTGTTTTCTTACACGCTCTGCCAACCGTAAAGTACCTATTTTTAAGCCGCGGAATATTTGGCATTTCAACATTATCTACAACAAGAGACGAATGGTCGTCGCCAATGTTCTCACGTTTGAGATACAAGAATGCGCCAATGCCTCTCTCATCGTTATAGACTAATGCGCTTTTATCTTCTCTTTGTTTTTTTGAAAACCAATCAACGAATTCGGGATAATCAGCTTTCAGTGAATCAAAAAAGTCATCACTTAAATTGACTGAGCTGAAACTTTGCCAATTGAATTTACCCGCCATATTCAAAGTTCCTTTCGTTTTATTAATTGTACCATTCTTAACGAGTCATAAATAGGACTGCTATACCATTTTCTTTAAAACCCGGAGTTTTGATCCGTCTATCCTTTCATCTTGGTGGACTGATAAAGAAAAGACGCCGCATCCGATGGATACAGCGCCTGATAATGGTCATCAATAGATTTTTATGCTCGGCACTTTTTCTTGTTGCGGTACAGATA
>CAYTET010000043.1:0-18717 GCA_964436975.1 uncultured Erysipelotrichaceae bacterium | reverse complement strand
GCCGATGCGGGCATAAAGAAGCCGCAGATAATCGTATATTTCCGTAACCGTGCCGACGGTGGAGCGGGGATTATTGCTGGTGGATTTCTGATCGATGGAGATGGCCGGACTCAGGCCGTCGATGCTGTCAACATCCGGCTTGTCGACATTGCCCAGAAACTGGCGGGCATAAGCCGACAGGGATTCAATATAGCGGCGCTGGCCTTCCGCATAGATGGTGTCAAAGGCCAGGGATGTCTTGCCGCTGCCGGACAGGCCGGTCATGACAATCAGCTTGTTGCGGGGCAGTTCCAGACTGACATTCTTTAAGTTGTTCTCGCGGGCTCCGCGGATAATAATTTTATCTTGTTCCATGCCCCCTATTATACCTTATTTATCACTTTTTGCCTCAGCAAACACCCGCCCCGTCACCGCCGGCCGGCCGGCGGCGCACATCGCCTGTAAATATGGGAATAAATAATGATATAATAGTGGGCGAAAGAGGCGCACTATGGGTACTCTGTTTCTGCTTCTGTTTGGCACCTTTACGGGTCTGCTGCCGACGTTCATTGTCGCGCTGGTTGTTTTTAATATTGTCAAAGCCATCGTTAAATCCAATAAAAAGAGAAGAACTCCGCGGCCGGCCGCCAGCCAGAATAATCCGATTATCTATGATCTTCAGAACTATTTCCGCAATAACAGCCGGCTGCAGCTGGAAGACGACATCTATATCGAGCCGTCTGATCCTGACGATATTCAGCTGACTAATCTCAATATTTTCATGCACGGTGAATTCATCGCCACCCTGGCTGATTACCGGACGGCTTTTCCCAATGCCTTCACGGCTTTTTCCCAGCTGCTGCGCCAGACGGTCAAAAACAGCGCGGCGGCTCCGGCCGGACGCCAGGCAGCCCCGGCGGCTCCGGTCCAGCCGGCTTTCAGCAAGGATGCCCAGTACTATATCAATCAGCTGACCCAGCTCAACGAAGCCATTCCGGAAGAGAAGATCTCCCAGCAGCTTGATATGGCCGTCGACTATCTCAAAGACGTCAAGAAGATTGAAGATACCTATCCCGATGCCAAGGAAAAGACCCGCAAACTGTACCAGTACTATCTGCCGATGCTGACCGATATTCTGGCCAACTACAAGCAGCTGGCGGCTTCTTCTTCCGCCAACCAGGCCGAATTCAAAGCCAGTGAAGACCGGCTGCTGAAAACGGTAGTGCTCATCAACGGTGCTTTAAAGACTATTTCTTCTTCGCTGCTGCAGGAGCACTATACCGATCTTTCCGTCAACATGAAGACGCTGGAAGCGGTGCTGAAAAAAGACGGGCTGGTGGATGACGGCCTGACCAAAGCCGCCGCCCGGACCAAAGATGATGATCAGGTGGTGAACAGCAATGACTGATAAAGAAAAGAACAGCTGGAGCGATTCGCTGGATGATATGCTGACCAAGCTGAATGACGGGGCTTTTTCCAATTCTTCGCTCAATGAGTTCAGCAAGGTGGTCAACGATACCCTGGGCAACCCCCATATTGTCCGGCCTTCTGCTGATGCCTATGCCTCCAAAGCGGCTACTTCCTATACTGAAACCAAGCCGCTGATCGAAGGCCAGTATGAAGATTCCCTGTATGGCAGCCGGTATGACCAGGTTGACAACTGCCTGCGGCATCTGGTTTATCCGACCAATTACAACAGCGACAAGGCGGCCGGCCATAAAGCGGCGGTCAGCCAGTATCTGCAGTTAATCGGCCCGGCCCGCAGCGATCTGCGGCCGGTTGAAAAGCGGCTGGCCGACGATATTCTGACCTGCCAGCAGAAGCTTATTCATCCCGAGCCTTACATTCAGGGCTACTATGATGCCCTGCTTCTGATTCGCAAGATTTTCTACAACTCCAAGCTGGCCCGGCTGCAGGAACTATCCGCCATAACAAAAAAGAGGTAAGCGCATGTCTAAAGATAACAATCGTGAAGAAACCAAACGCCAGCTGTGGGAACAGGTCTACGGCAAGAAATCACCGGACCGCTCCCTGACCCAGCAGGATATCGATCTGCTGAAGAACAATCCCCTTTCCGGCCAGCAGCTGCCCGAGCAGTGGCAGAGTCTGCAGCAGAACTCGGAAAAGATGCAGGCCGAAACCGCCAAAATGCTGGAAAACATCGATGACATCGACCTGGACAAGCTGCGCCAGCAGATCAGGGCTGATTTTGGCAACGAAGCCGGCCAGGCGGCCGATAATGATGTTCAGGTTCTGATCAACCAGGCTGATTCGGCAGCGGCTTTTGAAGCCATTGAAAAACAGCTCAACCAGACCATTCTGTGCCAGTCCGATTATCTGCATGAACTGATAACCGCGCTGCGCCGGCCTTTTATCATGGGCCTGCAGGCCAGCGGACTGCGCAATGCCGTATTGATCTCCGGCCAGAAAGCCACCGGGCGCCATTCTTCCCTGACGGAAGCCAGCCAGCTGATGGTTTCCGAAAAACTGCTTCAGCCCTGCCGGATCAAAACCATTGATCTCAATCTTTATTCCGCCAAGGAAAATGAAAACAATTTCGTTCAGGATCTGTACACCGCCATCAATAATGCTGAAATCATTGTCTTTGACGGCCTGGAGAACTGCGCTCCTTCCTACATCCCCTACATTGAAGAGATTGTCACCACCGGCAAGCTTAACCTTAACAAGCGCTATGTGCTGACCAACGGCCAGCTGACGGAAACCAGCAACGCGCTGGTTAAATCAACCTTCAGCCAGCTTTCTTTTGCGAACAAGTATCTGTTCTTCGTCAGCCCGCTGTCCGTCAACAAGCTGCTCAATGTGGTTGGCACCCGCTTCATCAACGCCATGGGCGACATCGCGGTGACCCGTGACATCGTGGCTTCCGATATCCTGAAGATCTATGACAGCAAGATCCCGGCTTTTACCGCTAAATGTCTTGATAAGCTGGGTCTGACCGTCACGCTGGATGACAGCGTGGCCAAATACATTACCGAAAGTTTTCTGGACCCTGACAATGCCGGCTTTGTGGTTGACACCCTTAATCACTGCTACGATGCCCTGGCCGAATACAAGCTCAAAACCCTGGCCCAAAGCGGCGCCGTGACCATTCACAGTGTCAAAAACGAACTCTGGCTCAACAGCGGCGCGGATGACAAGCCCCTGAAAGATTATCTGCCCCAGACCGTCGGCGATATCAGTGCCGAAGTGAAAAAAGAATTTGATGATATTATCGGCCTGCAGCCCATTAAGGATTACATCATCTCCCTGCAGGACTTCTATGCCGCCCAGAAAATGCGGGAAAAGAAGGGCCTGAAGACTTCGGAAGTTACCAAGCATATGATCTTTACCGGCAACCCGGGCACCGGCAAGACAACCATTGCCCGCCTGCTGGCCAAATATCTGAAAAGCATCGGCGTGCTGTCCAACGGCCAGCTGGTGGAAGTTTCCCGGGCCGATCTGGTCGGCAAGTATCTGGGTCACACTGCCCCGCAGACCATGCAGGTCATTAAAAGCGCCATGGGCGGCGTACTGTTTATTGATGAGGCCTACTCACTGTACCGCGGCCAGAATGATTCCTTCGGCCTGGAGGCCATTGACACTCTGGTCAAAGCGATGGAAGACAACCGCGACGATCTGATCGTCGTACTGGCCGGCTACACTTTAGAAATGAAAGAGTTCCTCTCGTCCAACTCCGGACTTAAATCCCGCTTCCCCATTCAGATTGAATTCCCCGACTATACAGCCGAAGAGCTCTATCTTATTGCCGGATCGGTGGCCAAGGGCAAGGGCTATAAAATCGATGACGGGGCCAAAGAGAAGCTGACGGCTTACTTTGACTTCCAGCAGAAAAGAGATTCGGCCCGCAGCGGCAACGGCCGCATGTCCCGCAACATTGTGGAAGATGCCATCATTACCCAGTCCAAGCGGGTTTTGGCCGATGACAAGGCTGATATGACCCTGCTGAAGCTGGAAGACTTCAATCTTGATACCAATCATATTGTTGCCTGAACCACTACAGCAGCCTGCCCTGACCGGCAGGCTTTTTTAATGGTCCGGTTTTCGATAACTATTATTAAAGAACGGTTTTATTGTATAATAAGAAAGCAGGACAAGGAGATGAAGTCATGCTTCAAAACGAAACAAAAACTGTTATTCATAAACGGCCCAGTCCGATCCCGTTTTACATTCTGGCCGCCATCTGGCTGGCCGGCACCTTCTTTCTGAAGATGTACAAGTGGTCAAGCTGGCTGATTCTGGCGCTGATCTGTCTGGCAGCCTGGCTGCTGATCAAGGCTTTGAAGCTGTTCCCCGATACCGAAGTGGCCGAACAGGTTGAAATCCCGCGCAGTTATTCTTCCCAGGTGCAGCAGCAGTCCTTGCAGGACGGCACTGCCACCCTTAAGAATATCTTGAAGCTTAACGATTCCATTGCCAACCCGCAGCTGCAGGCCAATATCAAGGCGATGGCCTCTACAACCGACAAAATTCTGGATTATCTGTACCAGCACGAGGCGGCCAGTCAGCCGCTGCGCAAGCTGATCTACTACTATCTGCCAACCATCGAAAAGCTGCAGACCAAATACATCGATCTGCAGGACCAGCCGGGCAGTGAAAATGTCACTTCCGCCAAAGCCAAGATTGAAGATATCGTCAAGACAACCGCCACGGCCTTTGAAAACCAGCTCAACAGTCTGTATGACTCCGAGCATCTGGATGTCAGCGCCGAAACCAAAGTATTGGAAAAGCTGTATGAACAGGAAGGCCTGATTGACGAAAAACAGGCCCAGTCATAAAAAAAGGAAAGAGGGAAACTACTATGTCTGAAGAAAAAAATGAAAGTAATATCGTCTTAACACTTGAGCCGCAGGCTGCGGCCCAGGGTCTGGAGGCCACAGCCAGCACCGCAACGGCCGCCGACAGCCAGGCTGATGTCAAGCCGGCGCCGCTGGATGTCTCCCAGCTGACCGAAAGCGAATTGAAGCAGGTTGATGAATTTGCCAAGAAGATTGATCTGTCTTCAACCGATATCATCCTGCAGTACGGCTCCAGCGCCCAGAAGAAGATTGCCGACTTCTCCGATGTCACCCTGAAAGACGTCAAGACCAAGGATCTGGGCCAGATCGGGGATATGATCAGCGGTCTGGTTACCGAACTGAAGGGCTTTGACATCGAAAGCAAGGATAAGGGCATTGTCGGCTGGTTTAAGAAGAGTGCCAACAACGTCACCAATCTGAAGGCCCGCTATGATACCGCCGAAGTCAACGTCACCAAGATTGCCAATCTGCTGGAAGACCATCAGATCCAGCTTCTGAAAGACGTTACCATTCTCGATGAGCTGTTTGAACGCAACACCCAGAACAAGAAAGAGCTGACCATGTACATTCTGGCCGGCCAGCAGAAACTGAAGGAAGCCAACGAAGTTGAGCTGCCCAAGATGGTCAAGAAGGCCGAAGAAAGCGGAACGGCTGAAGATGCCCAGGCCGCCAAGGATTATGCCGACCTGATTCACCGCTTTGAAAAGAAGCTGCATGATCTGGAGCTGACCCGCATGATTGCCGTGCAGATGGGCCCGCAGATCCGCCTGATCCAGAACAACGACACCCTGATGGCTGAAAAGATCCAGTCGACACTGGTCAACACCATCCCGCTGTGGAAATCCCAGATGGTCATCGCTTTGGGCCTTAACCATTCCAAGGAGGCCGTCAAGGCCGAGCAGGAAGTTGATGAAATGACCAACACACTGCTGAAGAAGAATGCCGAGAACCTGAAGACTGCCACCATCGATACCGCCAAGGAAAGCGAAAAGGGCATCGTGGAAATCGAAACCCTGCAGTATACCAACAAGGCTTTAATTGAAACCATGGAAGAAGTTCTTAAGATTCAGACCGAAGGCCGGCAGAAACGGCAGCAGGCTGAAGTTGAGCTGCGCAAGCTGGAAGGCGAACTCCGCGAGAAACTGCTGGAGATCAACGGTAAATGAGTTTCTTCAAATCAGCTAAAGGTGCCTTTATCACCATGATTGCGGTCATGCTGATAAGTTCGTCGCTGGCAGCTGTCAGCAGCATCAGCAAGCAGGCCCAGACCGTCAGCGATGAATTCTATAAAGGACTCTATGGTGACAATATGTCTATCTACGAGGATCTGATTGACAAGACCGAATATGCCGACTCTTTGGTCAGCATGGCTGTCAACAAGTCCTATCTGGCCGCTGATGAATCACACATCACTGCCATCAAGCAGGCCAGCACAGCCTTAAAGGCTGACGGCAGCGCCGCTGACCTCTATCAGGCCAGCAGCCTGCTGGATGATAA
This sequence comes from uncultured Erysipelotrichaceae bacterium, assembly GCA_964436975.1. Classification (GTDB taxonomy): domain Bacteria; phylum Bacillota_I; class Bacilli_A; order Erysipelotrichales; family Erysipelotrichaceae; genus CAYTET01. The sequence continues at coordinate 12,424 of CAYTET010000043.1, read as the reverse complement.
TGTCCAGTGGCTGATTGCCTATCTGCAGTCAGCCGTCAGCGACACCACCGATGCCGCCAACCTGCGCAAGTACAGTTCCGCCTACCAGTCCGAAATCGTTACGATTGCCTCGGACCCGTACAACAGCTTGGTCAAGGAGTTTGAAGACGAAACCAGCGGCCTTTTGGGTTCCCTGTACCGGCAGCTGGCTAAAAAGGTTACTTACTTTAGATAAGGAGTAAAAATGAAAAAACTGGTCAGGATTATTCTATCTGCCGTTTGTGCTGTTTTTATCAGCACGGTCAGCATTCAGGCGACGGTAACGGCTCCCACCCGCACCAGTGATACGACCTGGGTTGAAGATTATGCCGATGTGCTTTCCGATGAAACGGAAAAGCATATCCAGCAGTACAGCCAGCAGCTGGCTGACAAATACAGCGCCTGCATTGAAGTGGTCACCGTTGATTATGTCAGCGGCACCATTGAGGATTATGCGCTGGCCATCTTCAACCAGTGGCAGCTGGGCAGCTCCGACAATAACAACGGAGTTTTGCTGCTGCTGTCAATCGGCGATGATGATTACCGCATGATCGAAGGCCGCGGTCTGGAAGAAGACTTCGGCGTCGACACCATGAAAGAGCTGCTGTGGGATTATCTGGAAGATGATTTTGCGGCAAAGGATTATGATTCCGGAGTCTATAAGGTTTATGATGCCACTTACAACTATTTGGTTGAGAATGTCTTTGCTTCCAGTGACAGTGGCAGCGGCAGCAGTACCACCACTCCGTTCATTCCGGCTACCGATGACGGCAGCAGTTCCGGCAGCAATACCAATACCTCCACCGGCTTTTCCGGCTATCACATTATTTCTTCTCTGTTCGGCCTGCTGTTTTTCGCCATTGCCATAGCGGTTATTATCGCTATCATCAGGGTTTTCCATGGCGGAGGACGGCGCGGCGGCAGTACCTACTATTACACCCGGCCGCATCGTACGGTCTGGTATAACGGCCGGCCCCGCAGCGAACGCAGTGTCTTTGACTTCGACAACCACGACCGCAATAATGATACCCACCGCTCCAGCGGCTTTGGCGGCTATTCTTCGTCAAGTCATTCCTCGGGAGGCTTTTCAAGCCACTCTTCGGGCGGCTTCTCCAGTCATTCTTCCGGTGGCTTTTCCAGCCATTCCTCCGGCGGCGGCAGTTCGCACGGCGGCAGTTCCCGCGGTGCCGGAGCCGGCCGGCACTGAGCTGAAACGACACCGTTATATTTAAAAGTGCTGTAACGGGTAAATAAGTCATACCAATAAAGAATCGTCATGTTCGCAAAGAAGATGACGGTTTTTTTGTATTAGGGAGCTATCAAAGCATGTTGTAAGATATAACCCCGAATGAAAAAGCAAACTATATCCTTGATTGCATCCTGTCTGTCGAAACAGAAAAACCGGAAAAGTGATACGGAGTACAGCATTTGCCAATAATAAAGCGATCGCTTTAATATGGTTTGTGAAATCTATGTTTTTATGGAATATTGAATCTAGTAACAAAGAAGAAGGAATATACGATGGCAACGGCAAGTTATAAGAAGCTGTGGAAACTTCTAATCGATAAGAACATGAAAAAGAAAGATCTGGAAGCAGCCGCCAACATTAGCAATTACACGGTTGGAAAGCTGAATCAGGGGAAAAATGTAAACGTCGATATCCTCGTGCGCATTTGCAGCGCGCTTGACTGCACGATGAACGATATTATGGAGATCATACCGGATAAACGGCTCTGACCGTTGTAACATGGAGGCGCAAAGATATGCCGGATAAACATTGGCAGATCGAGTTAAGTGAATATATTCGTCAGGGCGAGCCGGACCGGGTGGAAAAGAGTGCGGCATGGCAGACTGCCATCGGCTTACAGGATGTTGATGGGCTGAAAACGTCCGCTTATCTGCTTGAAACCGCAAAGGAGCATATCGAGGGCCGGATCGATATCGCAACCGCCCAAAGACGTATTGAAAGTTATTACGAGCAGCGCCGCGAACGCCTTGAGAGCGAAAACGGCACAAAGGAAGCAGATATCGTTTCCGCACGAATTGCAGAACTGCTCGGCGAAAAGACGTTTCAGTTTTCGCCTGCGGAATAGCAGTCGATCCACCGCCGCCTTTTTGAAGGCGTATTCGCCCATGCCGGAAAAATCCGCACCTACAACATCACAAAGAAGGAATGGATACTTAAAGGCGATACTGTGACCTATGCTTCCTGCGACAGCATCAGCGAAACGCTGGATTTTGATTTCAAGCAGGAAAAACAGTTTTCCTACGAAGGTCTGTCCACTGAAGATGCGATGCGCCATATTGCATTGTTTACCGCCGGCATCTGGCAGATTCATCCTTTCGGCGAGGGCAATACACGCGCCACAGCCGTTTTTATCATTAAATATCTCAAAACTTCTGGCTTTATGATCAGCAACGATGTATTTGCGGACAATTCATGGTATTTCCGAAACGCTTTGGTGCGAGCAAACTACAATGACTTGAAGCGCGACATCCACGCTACGACGGCGTATTTGGAGCGTTTCTTTGAGAATCTCATCTTGGACAGGCACTATGAACTGAAGAACAGAACGATGCACGTTGATTATGATGATGCAGTTAACCGGCAAGACAAAAGCATCAGCATTCCTCAAATGTATCAAATTGATACTTTGAGTGATACTTTTAAACTGTCCCTGCCAGAACCTGCTGTATTCAATCTCATAGCGAAGGACACAGGCATTACCCAGGAGCAACTATCAAAAAAAAATAGGACTGTCTATCGCAACGGTGAAAAGAAGAGCTGTAGGTTTGCAGGAAAAAGGGCTTATCCGCCGCGTGAACGGCAAACACAACGGGGAATGGGAAGTACTTGTCGATTTTGAGCCGTATTGCCTCACTCCCTGAGCTGAAACTGCTATAGCAGTTATCTCTTCTTTAGGTTCGAGCTTCTATTTGCTATTTGCTTCTATAAAAACAGAAGGGGCTGTAACGTCAGGTAACATTTCTTCAATGTTCCCTATTCCATTACAGCCCCTTTTTAATTTGTTTTATTTTCCTACATAGCGGCCGTCATCCTGGCTGCTGGGTGCTCTTATACGGCTTACAGCCTGGCCAGCAGGGCCTCAACAGCGGCTGGCTCGGTAGCCCAGCTGCAGACCAGCCGGATAATCTGCCGGTTTCCGCATGGGCCCTGCGGATCAACGCGGAAGTCGCTGCCGATAGCGGCCAGCTGCTGGTCGGTAAGCAGCGGAAACTGCTGGTTGGTCGGGGAGTCATTGTTGAAGTCAATGCCCTTGGCCTGCAGGCCGGCTTTCAGCTTCATGGCCATCTGATCAGCATGCGCTGCCAGCTTGAAATACAGATCATCGGTAAACAGGGCCTTAAACTGGGCCCCCAGAACAAAGCCTTTTGCCAGCATGCCGCCCTTCTGCTTAAGCAGATAGCGGAAATAGGGCTTGATGGCATCATTGACCAGAACCAGCGCCTCGCCGAACAGGGCGCCGTTTTTTGTTCCGCCGATGTAGAAGGCGTCACACAGCCCGGCAATATCAGCGATGGTGACATCATTGCCCTCCGCCATCAGCGCAGTGCCCAGCCGGGCCCCGTCAAGATACAGGTACAGATGGTATTTATCGCAGACTTGGCGCAGTGCCTGCAGCTCGGCCAAAGTGTAGATTGTGCCAGTTTCGGTGGCGTCAGAGATGAAGACGGCCGCCGGATGGGTCATATGGTCAACCATCAGATTATCCATAACGGTGGCGACGTCTTCCGGTATCATCTTGCCTTTATGGGCCCGGACGGCCTCGATCTTATGACCGCTGCCTTCCACCGCCCCGGTTTCATGAACGTTGATATGCCCGCTGTCAACCGCAATAACCGAATCCCAGGGCCGCAGCATGGCCGCCAGGGCAATCATGTTGGTCTGGGTCCCGCCCATCAGAAAATGAATGTCCGCATTGACCGGTCCCAGCTGCCGGCGGATCAAATCCGCCGCCTGCTGGCAGATGTCATCACAGCCATAGCCGACAAACTGCCGGCTTGATAATTCACTGATCTGGTCTAAGACCTGCTGGGGAGCGGTCTCGCTGTAATCATTGGCAAAGCTGTACATATTTTTATCTGTCCGATACAAAACCGCAGTTTTGTATGCTTCCTTTCCGCAAAGACGGCCACACAGGTCTGTCTGATTCTGATTATATGACAACAAGGACCGCTCTTCAATTGCCTTGCGGCCGGTTGTAGGCTATAATCAGTTTATTAAAGCAGCTGATTGACAGGCGCGTTAAGTGCTGCCGGCCGGGGAAGTGGCCGACGGACGAAAAGGTAACTTGCGGTGCCTGCCAGTTTCCCACTGTTGCATACCTTTATGCAGCAATGTGATCCCATATGCTGACAAAAGGAGCAACTGATATGTTTAAACAATCATTTAATGAACTGAAGAATCTGCATTCGCTGGTTATGATCGCTTTGCTGTGCGCTTTGGATGTGGTTTTGGGAATGTTCAGCATTCCGCTGACCCCGACCCTTAAAATCGGGGTTGCCTTTATTGCCGTGGCGGTAATGGGCTACCTGTTCGGGCCGGTGCCGACGGCGCTGTGCGGCTTTCTTTTAGACTTCATCAAGTATGTGGTCGCCCCGGACGGTCCCTACTTCCCCGGTTTTGCGATTACCGAAGTGCTGGCCGGGCTGATTTACGGCATCATGCTCTATAAGAAAGACAAGATTACAATCTGGCGCTGCTTTGCGACCCGGGCCATCATCGATGTATTTCTCAATATTCTGCTGACACCGCTGTGGCTGAATATTCTCTATGGCAAGGGCTACTGGTTCTATATGTCCAGCCGCCTGCTGAAAAATCTGCTGCTATGGCCGGTTGAATCAGTCGTCCTGTTTGCGGTTCTGACGGCAATAGTGAAAATCAACAAACAGCGCCAGCTGCGCAGCGGCGCTCCGGTCAAGCCGGAATAAAACTTCCCCCAAGACATAATAAAACCGTCAGTTTTATTGATTGATAAACTGGCGGTTTTGTTTTGATTTAGTTATTAATGATGATTGCGTTCAATCCGCAGCTGGGAACCATCGATGCTGATTTCCATATCGCCAAGATTGCCGCCGTCGGTGTAGGAATAGTTGGCCTGGCCAATCCGGCGGACAATGACGATCTCGCCGTTTTCCTGACGGATCTCAACGTTGCCCTGCGGATCATATACTTCAACTTCATCCGCAAAAACAATGCCGTGAACCGCATCGGTCTGGACTAAGACCTTGCCGTCAGCCCGCATATCACCCTTCAGAACAGCACTGTTCTTCAGTTCAACGCTGTGGCCGTCGATATTGCCTTCCACATTGCCGCTGATTGTAACAGCCTGGGTAGAAGTAACATTGCCGATAATATCACCGCGGACATCAATATCACCTTCCACGCTGATATCGCCTTTTAAGGAAGTGGTTGCGCCGATAAAAGTCGATCCGCCGGCGGCCGGCTGGCTATCGTCACTTATAACCGGAGCGGGTGACTTAGCCTTTGCTGATAAAACAGGCTTGGCTTTAGGCTCTTCTTCACTCTTAAAAGCCGAAGGTACCATTTCTTCAGTCTCGTCACTGCTGATCTTGTCCATGGCGTCTAAGATATCCATGACGTCCTGATCGTTCTGGTTCTGTTCTGACTCGCTTGTTAATTTCTTTTCATTGCTCATTAGTTAAACTCTCCTTGCTGCTTTATGCCAACATCAGTATACCATATCCCCTCAGGCCTGCTATCACTTTTTTGTGACCGCCTGCCCCAATTCCGCCAGACCTTCTTCAAAATTAACGCCATAGCGGATGTCCGTGCCGGCCTGATAAGTCCGGCTGATGCACTGCTGGGTGTACGTCACGGCGGTATTATTGGCCTGGCTTAGCGATTTGCCGGCAATCAGGGCCGCAAACGCCGCACTGGCAAACACATCACCGGTGCCATGATAATAGCCCGGCAGCCGCGCTGCCATGGTATAAGAAATCTGGCCGCTGGCCGCACTGTAACAGGCGGCGCCCAGCTGTTCATCATCAAAATACACGCCGGTTAAAATTACCATGCCCGGACCCAGGGCTGCCAGATCCTTCAGCATTTCTTCAATCATCTCACGGCTGTAAGGACCTTCGGCATAGGGCCGGTCAAGCAGCAGACAGGCTTCGGTAATATTAGGCACAATCAGATCCGCCTGCCGGCACAGCCCGCCCATGCGGCCAGCATATGCCTTGTCAAACAGGGTATAGAGCTGTCCGTTGTCCGCCATGCAGGGATCAACGCAGACCAGACCATCCGTGCGCCCGAATTCCTTTATGATCGTCTCGACTTTTTCAATCTGGGCCATTGAGCCCAGAAAGCCGGAATAGATGCCGTCAAAGGACAGGTCAAGGGACTGCCAGTGCTTGATGATCGGATCAATATCAGCGGTCAGATCCCGGAAAGTATAGCCGGTAAAACCGCCGGTATGGGTTGAAAGCACCGAAGTCGGCAGTACGCTGCACTCAATGCCGCAGGCCGATATGATCGGCAGAGCCACGGTCAGTGAGCAGCGGCCGACACAGGAAATATCATGAATAGCCAATACTTTTTTCTGCATGCGCTGGTTGCTCCTTATTCTTGTTGTTTGATTTACCTGATCTGACTGCGCAGATAGGAATAGATAAACTCTTCGATATTGCCATCCATTACCTTGGCAATATTGCCCTCTTCATAGCCGGTGCGGTGGTCTTTGACCATCGTATAGGGACAGAAGACATAGCTGCGGATCTGCGAGCCCCATTCAATGTTTTTCTGCTCGCCGCGGATGGCCGCCAGCTTGGCTTCCTGATCTTCAATCATCTTCTGGTAAAGCTTGCTCTTAAGCATGTTCATAGCCACTTCTTTATTCTGCATCTGGGAGCGCTCGCTCTGACAGTTGGTCACAATTCCGGATGGCTTATGAATGATGCGGACCGCTGAATCAGTCTTGTTGATATGCTGGCCGCCGGCTCCGGAGGAGCGGTGGGTTTCAACGACAATATCCTCGGGTCTGATTTCAATGTTGGTGTCATTGTCAAACTCCGGCATGACATCAAGCGAAGTAAAGGAAGTGTGGCGGCGGCCGGAAGCATCAAAAGGCGAAATGCGGACCAGCCGGTGGACGCCCTTTTCCCCTTTCAGATAGCCGTAAGCCAGCGGGCCTTCGACCAGAAAGCTGACTGACTTGATTCCCGCTTCTTCACCTTCCTGATAGTCCAGAACCGTGACTTTATAGTTCATTAAAGCCGCATAACGGGTATACATGCGGTACAGCATCTGCGCCCAGTCCATGCTTTCGGTGCCGCCGGCACCCGGATGCAGTTCCAGAATGGCGTTATGCTGGTCATACGGATGCGACAGCAGCACTTTGATCTCATAGGCATCAAAGTCCTTCAGCGCCTGGCTGTACTCTTCTTCAATCAGGGCGTGCATGTCGGCATCATCGCTGTCTTTAAGCTCATCCAGTTCGATTACCAGATCTTTTAAGGTCTTATCCAGCTTGTCATAAGAACTGACCAGATCCTTCAGACCTTTCAGCTCCTGCACTAAAGCCTTGGACTGGCGCTGGTCATTCCAGAAGCCGTCCTGCAGCTGCAGCTGCTCTATTTCTTCAATGCGCTTTTTGCGTTTAGGCCAGTCAAAGCGAGTCACCGAGCTGGGCAAGTTTGGCCTGGTGCTCAGTGACGTTTTGTTTCATCTCATACAGTTCCATTATCTCTTCTCCTTATGGCCGACTCTTACTTCAATATGGCAGTTCATGCAGAAGGCCACCACATCATTGGAAATGGCATCCATCATGTTTTCAAACATTTCATAGCCTTCCGATGAATAGGCCTTCAGCGGATTGTCCTGGGCATAGCTGCGCAGATGGATTCCTTCCCGCAGCTTGCTCATGGCGTCAATGTGATCAATCCACTTGGCATCAATTGTCCGCAGCACGACTGTCTTTTCAATATTGACAAACTGATCCTTGAACGGGGCAATCTTGGCTTCGTAGGTTTCCCACAGCAGCGCCAGCACCGCCGGTTCAACATCGGCTTCTTTGGTCAGGCCCTTCAGTTTTTCTTCGGTTTCAGTATCACCGACATTCAGCTTCCACAAGGCTTTTGACAGGCCGTCAATATCAACGACCGGCTCTCTTTCCGAGGCATCGGCATGACTGTGGGTCAGCTGCTGGGCATACCGCTCAAACATTCCCCGGACCACGGCGTGAACGTCTTCATTAACTAAGATGGCATCACGCTGCTGGTAGATAGTCTCACGCTGCTGGCGCAGGACATCATCATATTCCAGCAGGGTTTTACGAACATCGAAGTTCTGGCCTTCCACCCGCTTCTGGGCGCTTTCAATGGCTTTGGAAACCATCTTGGATTCGATGGCCATGTCGCCCAGCTGGTTAAACATTCCCTTTATCCGCTCCCCGCCAAACCGGACCATCAGATCATCTTCCAGGGAAACATAGAAACGGGAATAGCCCGGATCGCCCTGCCGGCCGGAACGGCCGCGCAGCTGGTTATCGATACGTCTTGATTCATGTCTTTCCGAGCCGATAACCGCCAGCCCGCCCAGCTCAGCCACTCCGGGGCCTAGCTTGATATCGGTGCCACGGCCTGCCATGTTGGTAGCGATGGTAACGGCGCCGCGCAGACCCGCTTTGGCGATGATCTCCGCTTCCCGCTTGTTGTTTTTGGCATTAAGAACTTCATGGCGGATTTTCCGCTGGGAAAACATCCGGGACAGAAACTCCGAAACTTCAACAGAAATGGTGCCAACCAGAATAGGCTGGCCGGCCTGATGGCGCTCCATGACCTCCTGGGTCAGCGCTTCAAACTTAGCCTTGGAGGTGCCGTAAATGGCATCAGGGTAGTCCTGGCGGACCACCGGCTTATTGGTCGGAATCTCACAGACCCGCATATTGTAAATGCTCAAGAATTCCTCTTCCTCGGTTTTGGCGGTGCCGGTCATACCGGCCAGCTTGGAATACAGCCGGAAGAAGTTCTGGTAGGTAATGGTGGCCAGTGTGGTGGTTTCCTGCTTGATCGGCACATTTTCCTTGGCTTCAATGGCCTGGTGCAGACCGTCGGAGAAGACCCGGCCTTCCATGATACGGCCGGTAAACTGGTCAACAATGAAGACCTGCCGGTCCTTTACCAGATATTCAACTTCATTGGACATGGTGTAGTTGGCCCGCAGCGCCTGATTGATATGGTGGACTAACTGGGTATACTCAGGCGTATACAGGTTTTCCACATGGAAATTCTGCTCGGCCTTGGAAATGCCCTCTTCCGTCAGCGAGATGGCCCGGGATTCCACATCAATCTTGTAGTCTTCATCCTCGGTCAGCTTCTTGACAAATTTATCAGCCGCCACATACATGTTGGCCGTTTCCTTCTGTCCGCCGGAAATAATCAGCGGGGTCCGGGATTCATCAATTAATATGGAGTCAACTTCATCAACCAGAGCCATATTAAGCGGTCTTAAGACCCGCTCCGCCAGACTGGTGACCATGTTATCACGCAGATAATCAAAGCCCAGCTCGGAGTTGGTTGTATAGGTAATATCGCACAGATAGGCGGCTTTCTTTTCCTGGGCATTCATGCCGTGGCGGTTTAAGCCGACGGTCAGGCCCATGAAACGGTGGATCTGGCCCATCCAGATCGAGTCACGTTCAGCCAGATATTCGTTGACGGTAATGACGTGGACGCCCTTGCCGGCTAAAGCATTGAGATAGACCGGCAGCACCGAAGTCAGCGTTTTGCCTTCACCGGTCTTCATTTCGGCGATGTCACCCTGATGCAGAACGATTCCGCCCATGACCTGCACATGGAAAGGATATTCCCCGATAACCCGCTTGGCGGCTTCCCGCACAGCCGCAAAAGCCTGCGGCAGGATGTCATCAAGGGTCTTGCCCTGGGCCAGCTGTTCCTTGAAATAAGGCGTTTTAGCCTTCAGTTCTTCATCAGATAGAGCGCTCATTTCTTCCGCCAGCGCTTCAACCGGAGCGGCTTTCGCTTCGATCTGGGCCAGCTGACGCTTGTCATAATTAAATAGTTTATCAAGAATGCTTGCCATTTTTGTTCCTCCATAAAAGCACGGTCATTCTACCATAATAAAAGACATAATAAAAGAGCACGGCAGTGCCTGTGCTCTTCACGTTTTCTTGCTAAATTAGTTAGCTTTAACGACGTGGATGTTCTGCGCCTGCAGACCACGCTCGGTCTCGACGACATCGAATTCGACTTCAGCGCCTTCATCGACGGTCTTGAAACCTTCCATGACTAACTGGCTGTAGTGGAAGAAGACGTCTTTGCCATCATCGATGGTAATAAAGCCGTACCCCTTCTCTTTGTTGAACATCTTAACTTTTCCTTGCATTAAACTAATACCAAACCTTTCTTTCATCGATTCACGATGTAAATGCATTATATACTATCCCTTTTCGTTTGTAAAACAAAAAAATGCATATGGGAAAAAACTCATTTTTTCACAAACATTTCAGAAGTTGCTTTTCCCGGCCCAAATGATCCCAAGCGGTTGATCAGTTCAACATACATCACTTCCAGCGGCAAAACTGCCAAAGAACAGACTTTCCGTATTATGAAGACCTGTATGAAAGCCCGTCCTATCTACTTGCCGAAAGGCAATCGCATCAAAGCCATTTCCTTACCTGTTTTATAATTATTCTGTTATACCGCCTTTTAGAAAAGAACTGCCGCAAGGGATCCGTCTGTGCTGGGAAGAAACACTTTATTCTTTTATTTCCCAGTACCCTGCCTTATTTGATCCAACCCGTTTTATTATATAATTCTTTCTCAAATATCTGATTCCGCTGTCAATCGTTGTTGTACTGACTTTTAATTTCTTTGAAAGATTTATTTTTGTGATGTTGGGATTGTTGCGTATTTCTACCAGGATACGTTTCTGAGTATTATTTATTCTTAATTTTGGCAAAACCTTTTCGCCATCACTATTATTCGCCCCGCCCTTTTGATGCTCCTTCCGATCAGCCATTGTATTAATCCAATTAAAAGGAATCTTTACCACTATCGATTCTTCTCTGAATTCATAAGCATTCCTGCCATATTGTTTTGTTATTACGGGCACACCGCGTCCCGTTTTCTCACTGATATGAAGCTGAAGGAATATTTCGGAGAGTTTTTGATTAACCGGTACGGATTCTCCAGCAAAAAAACCTTCCAGGGTCTGCCCGGGTGCAAATACTCCTCTTGATAAAATCTCAATGCGGTCAGAAAACACCGTTATCATCGGCTCTAAACCTGTGACCCATTTGTTATGTAAAAACGCATTAATTACCGCTTCCCGAAACGCATTGTTTTCAAAGAGCGGCACATCTTTTCTTTCAACAACCCGGTTAGTTTCATCTGCTTGAATAATGTTCAATACATCACCATACCTCAATACATCATCAAGAGAATAAAGCAGACACTGATTGCCGAATTCACGAATCGAATACATATTGTCAGCTTTTGTCCTTCCGGAGAAGATTGCTACACGAATTGGAAGGTGTGAATTGTCGGAGAGAATTTGAGCTAGAATATTGTATTTCCCATCGTCAGTATAGAAGTGCAGATTTTTTCTAAAGTTTTTTTGATCTAACTTAAGCCCTTTGGCCCCATAGTAAACCAACAGCTGTTCAAATGATAAATCCTGATATTCAGATGGCGTATTTTCCATCGTTGGCAAACCGTGGCGCAGTATTTCAAAGAGATAAGATTCCCTTTCCGGATACTTTTTAAGATTAACTTTACTGGATCCTATTCTAATATACCTAACACCTTTATAAGAAATCGGGGCTGTTTTTGCCGCCGGTATTGTCAATAATACAACTCTCACTTTATTAATTATGGTCTCGGTAAATGTAAAATTAACGTCTGGTTCGCATTGTCTGGCAAGATAATGCTGCAATGGCTCATTATCAACATCGCTTTGAAAATCGAAACTTGTTCCCACGATATGGTGTGTTTGATCATCAATACCCCAAACAAAATATGCATTTTCCTTACCGGCAATAGCTGCGCTGTTTGCCAAAGCAGAAATATATTCGCCAAGTTGATCCGGCTGAAACCAGTCCACTTTAAACTCGAACCATTCTCTTTCCGATGAATAAAAACAGAGTTCCTGAATTATATTCTCGACTTCAGCCATAGCTTCTCCTTTCACATACCAATGATTTTATCGATAATTTTATTACTAAGTTTATTACTAAGTTTATTACTAACATATCGTATCATTAGGTTGGTAATAAAACAACATGATTTCAAAGCAAATCAATGCTTATGTGGTTATCAAGTGATAATGTCTTAATGGTTATCAAGGGGAAATGTCCCAACCTGTTATCATAGGATCATCAAACGTAAAACGAGGTGATCCAGA
>CAYTET010000042.1:18331-19605 GCA_964436975.1 uncultured Erysipelotrichaceae bacterium | reverse complement strand
ATTCCCTTGCTCGTATGGTTCTTTATTTGGGACATTTTCCCTTGATATTGACACATGATTTCAAAGCAAATCAATGCTTATTTTCTTATTCGTTTTATTAATTCGTATCTGATCTGCTAATGAGGCTATTCAATTGGGTAGACGAAAACATATTCAAGACTCTGACCAATGCCGTCGGTGTCCATAATAAAAACTGCTATATAAACCATTTTCACAAATAATTTAAAAGCGGTTTTTTTCGGCTAGCCGGGTGACATTGCAGGCCTGCAGACCGCGCGGTCCGCTGACCAGCCGGTAACTGACCAGTTCATTGGGTACCAGCGTTTTATACCCAGTGGTAATAATCTGGCTGGCATGGACAAAAATATCCCGGCCGGCTGAATCACGGATAAAGCCGTAGCGGCCGGCATTATTGAAGACAATAACCCGCCCGGTAAATTCATTGTTCATTCTGAAAACCTCCTGTCAGATCATTCAGGCAGCGGCGCCACTTTGGCAGATAGCGGCGGCTGTAAGCAATAGTGAATGCTTCAATATGGCGGTAATGCGGCTGCAGCAGGCGGTAGCAGGCCTGCAGGCTGGCGCCGGTGGTAATGATATCATCAATCAGCACGACTTCCGAAGCCGTCGGCAGCTCAGCATTAAGCCGGATGTGGTCAGCAATCTGCCGGCGCAGTCCGGCCGGCCGGCCCTTCTGGACATAATCATCGGTCTTCACCAGCAGCCGGGTCATCTTGAGCCCGACCGGCTGCCACATCTGCTCGATCGGCACAAAGCCGCGCCGTTTGACCGCTTCAGCACTGGAGGGTACCGGAACGATAAGCCGGTTCTTATATTTCTTATGCAGTGATTGGGCCTGGGGCCACAGCAGCACCGGAAACAAAGCCTCATCCCGGCTGTCCTTGTACTGCAGCAGCAGCTGGCGGACCGTCTTCTCATAAACATAAAGACTTTCCACTTTCAGACCGTCCAGCCGGATCCGGCAGGTCTGTTTGGGCAGCTGCCGGCGGCAGTCGGCGCACAGGCAATCCGGCTGCCAGAAGGCTTCCGCAAAACTGCCTTCATATTTCAAAGAACGGCCGCACCACAGGCAGTAATTATCCATCAGCGTTAGCCGTCACAATGCTCTTACAGCAGCCGTCTATCTTTTCAGCCCGGCTGCGGCATAGAAACAGGCAGTCACCTTCCGGAGCCGCCTGACTGCGCCCGACCCGGCCGGCCATCTGCACCAGGGCCGCCTGATCAAAAACCGGATGATCGGCATATACCACGGC
>CAYTET010000042.1:0-18321 GCA_964436975.1 uncultured Erysipelotrichaceae bacterium | reverse complement strand
GCGATTGACGTTTCGTTTAGCTAAGAATGCCTTGGCCCAAAAGAAAGCCCCGCATATACCACGGCCACATTGACACCGCTGATTGTGACACCTCTTTCCAGAACCGATGTGCAGACACAGACTTTATAAGTATCCGTCTTAAACTGTCTGATCAGCTTGTCCTTGCCGACGGTAGTGCTGTCAACATGACAGCAGCTGATAAATAGAGACAAAATCCGGTACAGCCGGCGGCCGGTCTGACGCGAGGGCACAAAGATCATTACCTTATGGTTTTGCTTAAGCTGGCCGGCCAGCCAACTGACGCCGGCAGCCAGCAGTTTGACCTGGCTGCCATAAACGGTTTTGGGAACGCACAGATCGTTGCCGAAAGGCCGGCGGTTCAGGTAAACCGGCTGCAGCTGACCGATCCGCACCTTTTCCAGAAGGGGCGCATCCGGAGTGGCGGTCAGATAGATGAACTGGCCGCGGCAGCTGCTCTGGGCCAGTCCCTGCAGCACTATATTGCCTTTATAAGGAAAGGCATCCGGCTCATCAATAATCAGCAGGTCGAAGTAATTATGATAGCGGAACAGCTGGTGGGTCGTACAGACAATGATGTCGCCGCGAGTAACAGCGGTATAGCCCTGACAGACTGCCACTACTTTCAGATGGCTGAAGGCCAGCTGCAGCCGGCGGACTATTTCCAAAACAACTTGCCGGCGGGCGATGGCAAACCCGACATGACCGCCGTTAGTCAGGGTATAGCTGATGGCTTCCATAACAAGTTCGGTCTTGCCGGCGCCGCAGACAGCCTGCAGCAGCACGCTGGCTCCCTGGCCCACCAGCTGCTTTACCTGACGGCTGACCTGCTGCTGAAGCGGGGTCAGGGTAAAGGGCAGCTTATATTCGGCATCAACCTCTTTGAATAAATCCGCCGGCTGCGGGTCAGTGCCGCTGTAGCTGATGCAGCGGCGGCAGTACCAGCCTTTAGCCCCGTGATAAAACCACTGGGAATCTGTATTGCCGCACCTATTGCATTGGACATCATCTCCTGCTGTCTGTATAGCCGCCGGAAGCTGGAATTCCCGCTAAAAAAAGAGGAAACCTTTCAGCGCAGGCTTCCTCTCACTAGTTATGTTTCAATCAATCAGAATTATTGGGCGTGGTATCCTTCACTGCTCATGACCGCCTGAATCATATCCTTAGCCGTCTGCACCGAGTCGCTGTTAATTAATACGACCGACAGATCACGGCCCATGGCATAGCTGTGCGCCGTACCGGTTTTGCCGGTCAGACCATAGGAGACCAGATCCCAGTCCGCCATGTCATTCAGCTGCATCTGGGCCAGGGCATAAATATCATTGACTCCCATATCCGTCACAAACTTGCCCTCCAGGGAGGTCAGCAGGTCACCGAACTTGGTAATCATGTCAACGGAAGTAACCTTGTCAATCATGGCCTTGATGACAATAGCCTGGTGCTGGTTGCGGGCGAAGTCGCTCAGCCCTTTATAGTGTCTTTCCCTGACATAGCCCAAAGCCTCTTTGCCATCAAGATTGATTACACCTTTCTCGTAGCAGAAGTTGGCCGCGCCGCTGGAGTAAGTCATGCAGAAATAGGATGGATTATCGACGGTAATGCCACCGAGGGCATCTACCACATCGATGACAGACGAGAAGTTGATGCGCAGGAAGTAGTTGATGTTGACATCCAAAAAACTGTTAACCGTCTGCACCAGACAGTCAATGCCGTAAATGGAAGCATGCGTTATTTTATCCTTGCTGCTGGCTTTTCCACGCAGTCCGACATAGGAATCACGCGGAATGGTCACTACCAGAATCTGCTTGTTGACCGGATTGACGACCAGCAGCATGACAACATCGCTGCGGCCGTTGGCACTGGCCTTGATGCCGTTGTAATTATAGGTGTCCCGGCCGGCCACCAGCATGATAAACGGCTGGGTGGTCACATTGGTTACGGCTGTTGTGTCATAACTGAGCTGGATGCTCTTGGTCGCTGTATAGACAGTGGTAACCTTGTCAAAGAAGTCGGTGTAATCAGTGTTGTCAGCCACAATTTCAGCATAGGATTCACTCAGCAGCAAGGCCGCGGCCTGGCCGCTGTAAAGCGCATCGACAGCACTGTAAATATCATCATAGGAAACCGTAACAATATCATCACCGCTGATTTCCCGGTTGACAACCTTGACGGCATAGTCCTGATTCTCGGTGTCAATATCCTTCTGGACAGCCACTTTCTGGCCGGCCAGCTGCTGGATATCCGTGGTGGAACTGTTTTTAAGAACATACATATCAATATTAAGCTGGCCCGTGGTCGGCACTTCGGTAAAGGTTTTCTCAAATTTGCCTTTATATTCCGGCAGCACCACCGAGGCAATAATCAGAGCGGCGGCAACCAGACCCGACAGCACGCTGGACAGTATTTTGTTCAGCGTTGAAATGTTGGGCGGCAGGGCAAACAGCGCCAGAAACACGTTGACCCCGATCAGCGCATACAGGGCATACTGCATGTACTTATCCGGAATTATCTGCCAGTTCTTAACGGTAAGATACAGATACACTGAAAACCCAATACAGGCCATTAGAAGCAGGACCGCCATTAAATAAACAATTACTCGTCCGGCACTGCTTCGTTTCTTTTTAGACATTTTCTTTTCCCCAATTCCCTTTATTATCCGACGTCAGCTGACGTCAGGGTTCCGTTTTTAAGCTTGGCAATCAGACCGGTCGCTTTGGTAACATCGCTGCTCTTCAAGAAGACCATGGAAAGACCTGGCCCTCCAAGATAACTGTCGGCAGAGCCTGTTGTTCCGCCGAGAGTGTAGGAAAGCACATCCCAGTCAGCCATATCATTCAGCTGCATCTGGGCCAAAGCGAAGATGTCATCCGAGCCCATATCCGTGGTGAAGGTGCCCTGCAGGCCGTCTAATATCGCACCGATCTGGGTGATGACGGCAACAGAAGTGACTTTTTTAGCCAGGGCCTTGACCACAATAGCCTGATGCTGGTTACGGCCGAAGTCGGTCAGGGTGCCGTATTTGCGCTCCCTGACATAGCCTAAGGCATGTTCGCCATCCAGTTCAATCGTTCCTTCATCAAAACAGTAGTTTTTGGTTTTGTCTTTTTTATAAGTCATGCAGAAGTAGGACGGATTGTCCACGGTAATGCCGCCGACGGCATCGACAATGGTGACAAAAGACTGGAAGTTAATCCGCAGAAAATAGTTGATATCAACGCCAAACAGATATGATACCGTATCAACCAGACAGCTGATGCCCAGAGTTGATGCATGGGTAATCTTATCCATATGACTGTTATTGCCGGATAAAGCCACATAGGAATCCCGCGGCACGGAAATGGTCAACACCTGCTTGGTCTTGGGGTTGACGCACAGCAGCATCACCACATCGCTGCGGCCCTTAGCGGTCGCCGAAATGTTTGTATAATTTGTTGTATCGCTGCCCGCCACCAGCATGATAAACGGCTCGGTCGTTACATTGGTCACCGCACTGGTATTGTAATCCAGCTGGACCGTCTGGGAGCATTGGTAGACCAGCACGGTCTTATCCAGAAAATCGCTGTAATTGTCATTGTCGCACAGAATCTCAACATAGGATTCGTTAAGCATCAGCGCCTTGACATTGCCGTTATAAAGGCCGTCCGCCGCATCATAGATAGAACTGTAACTGGTCGTTCCGATATCCTGGCCGGTAATTTCCTTATTGATGACTTTGACCGCCCAATCCTGATAGTCGGTATCCAGATTGGACTGGATGGCCACCGTCTGGGCCGCCAGCTGCTGCACATCGGTTATGCCGCTGGTCTTCAGGGCATAGACATTGATATTCATGGTTCCGGTTGTGGGCACCGGGGTAAACAGTTTCTGCAGTTTGCCCTTCTGCACCGGTATATAAACACAGCCGGCAATCATCACCGCGCTGAGAATAATGCAGACGGCTGACTGCAGCTTACGGGATCCGTTGGAAGCTTTCCTGCGGATTACCGGAATGGCGCACAGCAGGATAACCACCAGCAGGGCGGCGATGATTATCAGCAGATACTTCAGCGGCAGAACGCCCAGGTCATTAAGCACAACAAACAGGGCTAATACAGCCACAATCAAAACAATCAGCGCAATCTGCGACACGGTGCGGACACGCTGACGCTGCTTTAACTTCAGATATGTAGAACGCTTGATGCGTACAACCTGCTGGTTGTCATTTTCAGGCATAGAGGTCCTCCTAAGACTTTTTTATAAACAAATACATTATACCAATCTGCCATATTGATAGCAATTATCACGCTGGGCTATAATTAACTTAAGGAAAAAGAAATGTACCATCTTTCAGCACCCGTCCAGGCGGAAATTACTGTAAAAAAGTCCCGGTTTATCGGCTGTCTTATCCCGCTGACGGACGATCAGCAGGTCAAGCCGCTGCTGGCTGAACTGCGCCGGCTTCATCCCAAAGCCAGCCATTTTTGTTATGCCTATATCATTGATTCGGCCAATATGCGTTCCAACGATGACGGCGAGCCGGCCGGCTGTGCCGGTGTGCCCCTGCTTAATCTATTGATCCACCATCAGCTCGAACAGGTAATAGTTGTTGTAATCCGTTATTTTGGCGGCGTGCTGCTGGGGGCTTCCAACCTGCTGCGGGCCTACCAGAATGCCGGAGCGGCCGCCGTCAGCGCGGGTCAGCTAACCTGTCCGCAGACACTGAATGAGTATTCAATCGCCTTTCCTTATGATTTAATCGGTAAAGTAGAACATCTGCTTTCAGACGCCCAGATAACCGCCAAGCAGTATGAAAACGGGCAGGTTGTCTATCATTACCTGACCCGCAAAGATTATCAGCCGGCGCTGTCTGCCGTCTCAGCCGGCCGGATTGTCTGTCAGCTGATCGGAAGCCAGTCAATTGAAGTCCCGGCCGAGCAGTCCAAAAACTAAAAAACGGCGCCCGTTTACAGGGCGCCGCTAATTGTTTAGGGATGTCTTACTTGACAGCCGCAATGATTTCCTTGAAGGAATCGATTTTCAGGCTGGCGCCGCCGATTAAGGCGCCGTCAATATCACCCGCAGCCAGCAGCTCGGCAATGTTGCCGGCTTTGACGCTGCCGCCATACTGGATACGGACCTGCTGGGCAACCGGAGCCCCATACAGCTGGCTGATCTGATCACGGATCAGTTTGCAGGTATTCTGGGCAATTTCCGTGGTGGCCGTCTTGCCGGTGCCGATAGCCCAGATAGGCTCATAGGCAATGACAATAGTGGCCACATCTTCCGGAGCCAGTCCCGCCAGACATTCTTTAATCTCGGTGGTGACAACCGCGGCTGTCTGGCCGGCTTCGAATTCTTCCAGCGTCTCACCGACACACAGAATCGGCGTCATCCCGGCTTCAAACAGCCGGTGGGCCTTCTTGTTGACGGACTCGTTGGTATCATTGAACATCTGCCGGCGCTCGGAATGGCCGATAATGCAGTATTTCAAGCCTAATTCCTGCAGCATCGGAACCGATACCTCGCCGGTATAGGCGCCGCTGTCGGCAAAGTGGCAGTTTTCAGCCGCTACAATCAGGTTTTTGGCCTGCCGGCAGGCTGTCTGCAGACACAGATAGCTGGTGGCGATGCCGAAAGTTGCCTTGTCGGTAACAAACGGATCTACCGCACTGATGAATTCTTCAGTCTCGGCAATGGTCTTATTCATCTTCCAGTTGCCGACAATAATAGGTTTACGTGTCATGTTATTTATCCTGGATCACGCCGATGCCCGGCAGAACCTTTCCTTCCATGAATTCAAGCGAAGCGCCGCCACCGGTGGAAATATGGGTGAACTTGTCTTTATAACCCATCTTGATGGCGGCAGCCGCACTGTCGCCGCCGCCGATAACACTGGTGCAGTCCGGCAATTCGGCAATGGCCTGGCAGACCGCTTCGGTCCCCTTGCCATACTTGTCCATCTCGAAGACGCCCATCGGGCCGTTCCAGACTACCGTATGCGCACCCTGCAGTTCGTTTTTGAACAGCTCAATGGTCTTAGGTCCGATATCCATGCCCATATAGCCTTCTTCAACGCCGCCGACACAGATCTTGCTGTCGGAAGTTTCATTGAATTCTTTGGCGCAGACATTGTCAACCGGCAGAATAATCTTGCCGTTGGCCTTGGCCAGCAGATCCTTGGCCAGATCGATCTTATCCTCTTCGACCAGCGAAGTGCCGGTTGATTTGCCCTGGGCTCTCATAAAGGTATACGCCATGGCGCCGCCGACTAAAATCTTATCGGCAATCTTCAATAGATTCTCAAAGACGGCAATCTTGTCTGAAACCTTGGCGCCGCCCAGAATGGCAACCATCGGACGGGCCGGATTATCAATCGCCGCTGACAGATTCTTGACTTCCTTTTCAACCAAAAAACCAATGGCTGACGGCAGAATCTCCGGAATGCCTACTGTTGAGGAATGCGCTCTGTGCACCGAGCCGAAGGCATCGGAAACATACAGATCGCCTAAGTTGGCCCAGTATTTGGACAGCTCGGGATCATTCTTGCTTTCGCCCTTTTCATAACGGGTATTCTGCATCAGCAGAATCTGACCGTTTTCAAGTTCGGCAACATCTTTTTCCAGTTCTTCCCCGCGGGTAACCGGGCAGAAGGTAACCTTAGCGGAAACCAGTTCGGCCAGCCGCTTGGCGACCGGAGCCATATCATTCTTCTTTTTGTCACTTTCCGTCTTTTCCGGATCTTTATAGTCGACTTTGCCCAGATGCGACATCAGAATGACGCGGGCACCATGTTCGGTTAGATAATTGATAGTCGGTAAAGCAGCCTGAATACGGTTGTCATCAGTGATGACATCTCCTTTGTGCGGGACGTTGAAATCCACGCGGACAATCACTTTTTTGCCATTAACATCTAGATCTTTAACGGTTCTCTTAGCCATAAATGACCTCCTCTTTTTGCGCCATTATTGTACCACTTTTAATAGTTTTGCGGTAGTATCTGCCGCCCGATAAGCCGGCCAAAGCCCTAAATTAGTTAATTTTTTCACATAAACCCGTCTTTCCGACCAGCCGGCCGCCAAAAAACGCTGCCAGAACCCAAAAGAAAGACTGCCATCCGCTGGGATGACAGTCAGTTCTGACTGGTGATTATGGTGATAATAAGCTGGTTATCGGCCTGGTCTGTCTTTATCAGTTCCGCCAGCCGGGCCATTTTGCGGCTGATTATTTCCGTGGAAATATCTTCCGGCTGGGCCACATATATCAGGTTGTTATCCGTCTTAGTGCAGGTATTGGGGTCAATCAGCAATTCTTCATACAGCTTCTCGCCCGGCCGCAGTCCGGTAAACTGGATTTCAATATCCTTGCCCAGCTTCAAACCGGATAACTGGATCAGGTTTTTGGCCAGGTCGACGATCTTTTCCGGCTTGCCCATGTCAAGGATGAAAATTTCACCGGTATTGGCATATGCGCCGGCCTGAAGCACCAGCTGGGCCGCTTCCGGAATAGTCATGAAGTAGCGGGAAATATTCGGATCGGTCACCGTGACCGGACCGCCGCTGGCAATCTGCTTTTCAAACAGCGGAATAACCGAGCCGGAAGAACCCAGCACATTGCCGAAGCGGACCGCGCACAGCTTGGTGACGCCGTTATTCTTGTAGGCTTCCACCAGCAGTTCACACATCCGCTTGGTTGCCCCCATGACATTAGTCGTGCGGACCGCCTTATCCGTTGAGATCATCACAAACTTGCTGACCTTATGGGCAATGCAGCTCTCGATGACGTTTTTAGTGCCAAACACATTATTCTTGATGGCTTCCAGCGGTGAGTCTTCCACCAGCGGCACATGCTTGTGGGCGGCCGCATGGAAGACAACGTCCGGCTTGTACTCAGCCATGATCTCATTGATCCGTTCTTTATCACGGATCGATCCGATCAGACACACCACAGCGGTTTTGGTCTGCAGGCTGCCGGACCGCCGGTCCATGACAATTTCCTGCTGCAGCTCATACATATGATTCTCATAGATATCCAGCAGCACGACCGTCCGGGGATTAAAGGACATGATCTGGCGAACCAGTTCCGAGCCGATTGAACCGCCGGCTCCGGTCACCATCACCGTCTTGTCAGACAGATAGCCGCCGATTTCTTCGTTATTGAGGTTCAGTTCGCCGCGGCCCAGCAGATCGCTGATGCTGACATTGCGCACCGCCGAAGCCGGGCTTTCCGCATTGGCATGCATTTCAAATGAAACAATGCGGGTGGTCAGGCTGAGATCACGGCATTTTTCAATCAGCTTTTTCAGATCGTCATGCGAAATATTCTTGATGGCAATAAAAACCGTGTCGATGCGGTAGCGGGCAACTATTTCAGCCAGCTGGGCATCCGTTCCCAGCACATCAATGCCGTTAAGTCTCTTTTTTACTTTCTGGGGATTCTTGTCGATAAAGCCGATTACATTGGTATTGTAGATGTTGGAGTAGGTTATCTCCCGCAGGGCATTGACCCCGGCCGTTCCGGCTCCCAGAATCAGGGCCCGGTGCTTCCGGTTGTGCTGCTCACTGTCCCGGCGGATCAGCCGGTAGCTGACGCGCAGGCCCAGCATCATAAGCAGCTGGATCATTGAAGCGATAACCGGCAAAGATCTGATATAGCCCGGGATACGCAGAAGGATGACCAGAATCCACCAGAAGAAATTGGCGGAGGCAACGGAAATGCTGACCCGCAGGGCTTCATCAATCGACACAAACAGCCAGAGGGACCGGCTCAGCCCGAACAGCACCATGCTGGAAAAATTGATCAGTACCACCCAGATCATATTGGCCAGCAGGGAGTAAGCCTCCGCCGCAATGAACAGTTTTCCGAAATCGATACGGATAAAGTATGCCAGACCATAAGAAAACACCACTATTGTTAAATCCGCAATTGTCATAAACACTTCTCGGTACCGGCTGATAAAGTTGTCTAGTTTTTTCATATTGTTGCGCCCGCCTTCAGTAAACTGCTGTCTTTCTGGTTACGCCAGCACATGCTGGCTTTGGCTGTGATCTATTCTAACCGCGCCAGCTGTCTTTTTACAGTACCGCCTGCAGGGTTTTAATCAGCGTCATGATATCATTTTTCAGACTGAACTGGCGCAGAGAAGCCTGGTTATACTCCATCTTCCGGGGCAGGATTACCCTGAGATACGTTTCCTCCGGATTATCAGCTGCCGCCAGCAGTTCATCTTCATCTTTATACTCGATGCTGGCCTGCGAGGTCACTCCGGCCGGCAGCAGCAGCGTCGCCATCATCTCTTTGCTGTAACAGGCCACATAGGCCGGCACTTCAGGCCGGGTGCCCACAAAAGTCATATCCCCGGTCAGAACATTAAGCAGCTGCGGGATTTCGTCCAGGCGGCTGGATCTGATCTTTTGGCCGACCCGGGTGATGCGGCTGTCACCGCCGGCTGTTACCGCTGTGCCCATCGTTTCCGCCTTATCAACCATTGTCCTGAACTTAAAGATGCGGAAAGGCCGGCCGTACTGGGTGATGCGGATCTGCCGGAAGAAAACCGGGCCGCGGCTGTCTGACTTGATCCAGACGGCCAGAACCAGAAACAGCGGGGACAAAATAATCAGAAGAATCAAAGACATCACAATATCAAAACCCCGTTTGACAGCCAAACCAAAAGAATGCTTTTTTAAAATGTCATAGTAGGGCTTCACTTCGGCGGTTTGCAGGCCCTCAGGCAGCCGGTCCCAGCTTTTCAGAATCATATCAGTTTCATTTCTTTTAATACTTTTTGATAAACGGCAATTACATAATCAACATCTTCATCCGTCAAAAGGGTATGCAGAGGCAGGGTTATCTCATTGTGATACAGGTTATACGCATTGGGATAATCCTTAATATCAAAGCCAAGCTGCTTATAGGCCGTCATCATCGGCAGCGGCTTATAGTGAACATTCGCTGACACCCCGGCGCCCGCCATCTCGGTAATGACTGCATTGCGCTGGCTTACCGAAGCGTTGGGAAGGCGGGTAATATACAGATGGTGGGAGCTGATATATTCCTGTTTAACATGCTTAATATGCTCAATGCCCAAATCATCCATGGCCTGATCATATTTTTTAACGATGTCATAGCGGCGCTGCAGCAGTTTTGGATAGCGCTGCAGCTGGACCAGGCCGATGGCCGCCGCCACGTCGGTCATATTGCACTTATACCAGGGCCCGACAATGTCATATTCCCAGCAGCCCAGTTTGGTTTTAGCCAGAGCATCCTTGTTCTGGCCGTGCAGGGAAAGCAGCTGGAACTGCTGATAGATGGCTTCATCATCCAGGCCGGCATGCTGCTTCCAGCAGGCCGCTCCGCCTTCTGCCGTTGTAAAGTTTTTGACAGCATGAAAAGAGAACGCCGTAAAGTCGGCGATATTGCCGACCCTTATCCCTTTGCGGGAGGCGCCCAGGGCATGGGCCCCGTCGGCACAGACAATAATCCGGCCAAAGGCCTTCTGAATGTCATTAGCCGGGGTAAACAGCGCCTGCTTCTTTTCAACTATTTCAAAGATGCGGTCATAGTCACAGGGCACGCCGCCTAAATCGACGGGCACTATGGCCTTTGTTTTAGCATTTATTGCCTTTTCCACCGCCTCATAATCCATTTCCAGACTGTCTTTCTGGGAATCAATCAGCCGGATGGAGGCTCCCGCATGCAAAGCCGCTGAAGCGCTGGCGGTATAGGTATAGGCGGGAACAATAACTTCATCGCCCGGGCCGATGCCTAAAACCCGGAAAATCAGTTCTTCGGCCGCCGTGCAGCTGTTCAGGCAGACCGCGCGGTCAACACCAACATAACCGGCCAGCTGTTCTTCCAGTTTCTTGGTGCGGGGGCCGGTCGTAATCCAGCCGCTGCGCAAAGCCGCGGCCACTTCCTGAATTTCCGCCTCGCTTATATCCGGAGGACTGAACTGAATCACACGCATGGGATTCCTTCTTTCCATTGGGAGATAATACCATAGTAATGTTAAATACTACTACGTATACGGGTTGAACCAGATATTCTGTTGCAAATATCAACCTAGTCGTTGTGTTTTTTTCTTCTGACTGGCCCAATGCCACAGACAGGCCCCGCCCAGCACTATGATCAGGGTCCCCCAGAAGGGAATCCGCCACAAAAAGTCAAACAGACCGGTAACATTGGACCGGGCCAGAAAAACAATCCCGGAAACAGTGCAGAATATCATGACGGCCGGAAGCAGGCCTTTTTTAGCGATCCGGAAAGTCAGGCCCAGCAGCAGACCGAGCAGCAGACTGAAAACAATGATGCCTGCTATTCCATAATCGGCATACAGCTCAATGATATAAGACGATCCGGTTCCGTTGCCGGCCAGATATTTAGTTTCACCCAGCAGGGTGTAAGACAGATGATGAGACATCTCATTCCCCATTAGAATCTGGGCCATATTATTGCCGCTGCCCAGACTGGGAGCGCCGAACAGTTTCTGGGCAATTGTGCCGTACTTGAAATAGTCAATCATGGCCCCGAAGGTGTAACTGATGACGCCCTGGCTTCGCAAAGCCGGCAGAATCGCCATTCCGGCACAGACATAGGAAAAAGTAACGCTCTGATGACCAATAAAGTCGATGATGGTTGAAAAGAAACCGAGCGGAGCCGCATATCCGGCGCGCAGATAATTCATGACATCCAGCAGAATTATGGCAGCCGGGATGCCGATTATTATCATAATCTTCTCCCCGCGGCCGATCCACGGCTTGGTATCGCCGACATAATCCCTGAACACAAAATAAGTCAGTGCAAAAAGTCCCTTGATCACCAGGGCACTGCGCTCCCCAAACATAAATGTCGGAATTGTTGTGGCTATTGAAAGACACATCACAATGACGCTGTCTCTTTTTTTAGGCAGGGTGGCCAGATAAACAAACATGGCATAATCCATGAAAGTTGACATGGCATAGACAAAATAAGGCAGCTGGCTTTCAAACTCGGCATAATAGGCAACATACGAATTCTGCATCATAAAGATTGCCCGCTCCGCTTCAAATATCATCTTGAAGATAAAGGAACAGCCAAACAGGACTAGGGCAATAATACGGATGCGGCGGTTATTATCACTGTTTATAAAACTGCAGAAGCGGTGCCGGAATTTTTGGCCGGCCGGTTCCTTATTTTTCTTGTTAAATTTGAGGCCCTCACTGATCAGGCCGCCCAGAAACACACACAGCAGAGAAACAAAAAGGCAGACCAGTGTCAGCAGTACCGAAGCCTCGGTGGCATAATATTTAGTTATCTCCAGGTCTAACCAGTCGTTTCCTTCAATCAAATCAATCAGCGGCTTGCCAAGAAGGAATATGAACACAGTCAGATGAAACAGAAGAAAGAGAAAACGCGGCTTGATCTGGCGGCATGAGTAGTAAATATTGTGCACCAGCAGCAGACCGCATGATATCAACAGCAGATTGGCTATCGATCCGGCATAGCCGATGCCGAATAACCCGCAGCTTATCAGCAGCAGAACTAAGGCAATCTTGCCCTGAATCGTTTTCAATTCATTTTTTACTAAAGTCATTTTACGCTTCCGTTTCTATCGTAATAGCCGGTCCGCTGACCGTCAGGCCAGCAGGCGGCGCCACTGCTCCAGTATCGGCGTCTGGGCAAATTTGGCAATATCATCGTAGGCGTGGCTGGCAAAGCGGCCGCGCAGTTCGTCATTTTCAATCAATTCAATTATCCGGTCAGCCATCATGTCCTGATTCTGATTCTCCACCAGAAAGCCGTTGACGCCATCCTGAACAATTTCAGCCGGACCGGTTTTAACATCATAGCTGATGATCGGCCGGTGACTGGCCTTGGCTTCCAGCAGCACCAGCGGCAGGCCCTCCCGCTGCGAAGTCAGAACATAAAAAGCGTACTGGGAATAAAGACTGCCCAGATCCGGCCGCACCCCCATCAGATGAAGACGGGATTGCAGCCCGGCGGCCCTGACTGCCTCTGTGACCCGGTCAAATTCCGGGCCGTCGCCGTAAACATCCCATTGCCAGCCGCTACACCGGGCAAAGACCTTTGCGGCAATCGGGATGATGGTTTCAAAGCACTTTTCGGGCGCAAAGCGGCCGGCCGTCATGATTTTCTGGCATTTCAGATCATAACTGAAAGCCGGGTCGACAAAAGCCGGATCAATCCAGTTATAGATCCGCACCAGTTTTTCCGCCGGGATTTTAAAGACTTTCCGGTAAGCCGCCAGACTGCTGTCGGTCAGCACCACGATCCGGCAGGAATGCCGGGCCGCAAACCAGCGCAGAAAAGTAATCGAGCGGTCATTAAGCTGGCTTTCGATGGAGCCGTGATCGCAGGCAATAAACCGGACCCCCAGCCCCAGCCCCATGGCCGTGCCCAGAAACATGACAAAGGTCGTCTGCAGCAGCACGTAGTCAAACCGCTGCTCTTTAAGCAGCTGCCGGTATGCCCGGCGGCACTGCTGGTAAGTATACCGGATGCGAGAGAAAGGCGTTTTCTGAATGACATGAATCTGAACGGCCGGCGCTATACCGGACCAGGGTTGGCTTTTCGCCTGATGCAGACTGATGATATGCACCTGGTGGGTTTCAGTCAAATGGTTGGCTAAAACAGCCATCGCATTGCCGGCGCCGCCCATCTCGCTGATATCCATTACCACAAAACAGATCTTCTTCATGAAACATCCCTCTCGTCAACCTTATTAATGTACAGTATGCAGCAGCGCCGGTACAGCCGGCTGCTGACCGCCAGAACAAACAGGGCGGCCTTACGCGGCCGGTGCACATACGGATTGCGCAAAATCGACCGGCCCATCCGCAGCAGCCGTTTTCTGAGTATTCCGGCATCGGGATGATGGGCAATGGTCATCTTGTCATAGGTTTCAAAATTGCTCCAGATATAGCGCATCTGGGCAGCCTGGTAACATTCCGGGTATTTTTCTTTTACTATGCCCAGACCTCTTTCATAAGCCTCAATGGTATCGTAATCGGCCGGCGAAAACCGGCTTTTTGAAGCGCTCCCCTCCCGCAGCCGGTAGCAGTAAAGCGGGGTCATGTCAACAACGACCCGCCCAGCCTTAGGGAACAGGTCAACGGCGATATAGCCGTCTTCGGTGCGCCGGCCGGCCGGATAGCGCAGATCGGCAAATAAATTCCGGCGGTACAGCTTATCGCACGGCGTGACACTGACCCGGCTGCCAATCAGGGTTTCTTTAAAGAATTCCCGGCCGCTCATCACCTTAAAAAAGGCCGGATCCGCTGGAAGTTTAATATTCCGGCTCTTAATCCGTTTAATGCCGCATACCGCAATATCGGCCTTTTCAGTAACGATATTCCGGTGCAGCGTTTCAATCATGGCCGGCTCGATATAGTCATCGCTGTCAATAAAGGACAGATATATTCCCCGGGCCCTGTCTATTCCCGTGTTGCGGGCCGTGCTCTGACCCTGGTTCGGCTGGTGGATTACAATAACCCGGCTGTCCCGGCCGGCGTACTCATCGCAGATCCGGCCGGAGCCGTCAGTCGAGCCGTCATCGACAATGATAAGTTCAAAACTGTGAAAGGTCTGACTGAGAATTGAATCAAGACACTGCCGCACATAGTCTTTGACGTTATAGACCGGCACAATTATGGATACGGCTATTTCCATACGAACAATCTCCTTAACCCGCCGGTCCCGTAAGAAACATGAATCACAAGGTGCGCCCACAGCAGCATGGCCTTTTCCTTAAGGCCCCGGGCTTTGGGATTGGCCAGTGAAAAACCCAGATCCAGCAGCAGGTACAGTGCCATAACGCTTAGAAATACAAGGCGCACCGGTTTAATAAAGGACAGAACTGTCCCGACCAGCCCGAAGAGAACAAAGGCGGAAGGCACCAACTGGGACAAACTGACCAGCCGGCCGTGGGTCTGCAGGAAAGCCATCTTCCAGTAGCCAAAGGCATAATACTGCTGCCAGAGGGCTTTAAACGTTTTACGGGGATAGTAAGTCAGCTTGATTTTGGGGGTGATGTATATTTTCCCGCCGGCCTGCCGGATGCGGTAAAACAGATCATCATCTTCCGCTTTTTCCAGCTTTTCATTAAACAGGCCGAGGCTGACAAGATAATCTTTCCGCCAGGTCCCGTAGTAGACAGCATCGGCATAGCCTTCATACTTATCATCATGATCCTTATGGCCGCCTAAGGCAAAGCGGGAATGCATGGCTGCCGCGATGGCCCGCTGCTTTGGCGTTGTGCCGGCCGCTACCATCGGACCGCCGACAGCGGCGGCCTGGGTCTGCCGGATTGTTTTAATGCACATGCTGATATAATCGGCGGCATATTCGGCATGCGCATCCATCCGCACAATGTATTCGCCGGCCGCTGCCCTGATGCCGATATTCATGCCCTGGGCAATCAGGCGGGCCGGATTAGACAGGATTTTGACGCTGTTTCTTTTTTCGGTCAGGCTGGTCAGCAGTTGAACTGTGCGGTCGGTCGAACAGCCGTCCACAAAGACCCATTCGGTGGCAGCGGCGGGATAATCCTGCTGCTGCAGCGAACTTACCGTGGCGGTGATGTAAGCTTCTTCATTGTATACAGGCATTACTACCGACACTGTTGGGGTCATGCGTCAATCTCCTTTCTGTTGATTATTCAGCCTTAGGGCCGTAGTATTCACGGTAATTCAGATAGCTCTTATGCGTATCCAGCACTACCGCATCGTGTTTAGCAATTCTTTTATCATTCGGCGGCAGGCTCATATAATCGCCGAATACCATCCGCAGATAGCTGTCATAGCCCACCGGAACCGGCATCACCGTATCTTCAAACGGCAGATAAAGGGCTGACGCAAACCAGGCTTTTTCATATTCATTATGCCAGTAGGCCGGTCCGGAGCTTAATTCGGTGATCCTGTCACACTGGTCAAAAGGATACTGGGACATCTTTCTTTCCGCCCACTTCCAGATGCGGGCCCGCATTTTGGCACTGGGTACTATTCCCAGGGCAATCCGGCCGCCCAGTTCAATGAAACGGCCGTGCTTTACCGGCACGGTTTCCGTGCGGTACAGGCTGTGCAGCATGGCATACACTATCTGCATTTTCCGCTGCCATTTCCCGGCCGGACAGCCGTCCAGCGGAAAGATATCCAGATTGACGCCATGGACAATATCGAGCTGGCGCTGATAAGGCTTGATCAGGGTCGTTTCGGCATCCCGGATGGTCACAAAGTTATTGTGGTCACGGAAGGTTGGCGTCGAAACCTGCATTTTGAACCGCTTGTCGGCACTTTCCTTATCCCAGAGGGCAATCAGCCGCTGGTAATCCGGGCGCGGCATGAAGAAGTCCAGGTCGTCATCCCAGGGAATGAAGCCGTGATTGCGGATGGTGCCAATGCAGCCGCCGCCGCAGAAATAACACAGCAGATCATGCTCTTTGCAGAAACCGGTAAAATATTCAGCCATCCGCAGGATTTCCTTATGGAGGTCCTCCAGTTCGGTCTCGGCATATTGCTTCATTGAATTACCCTCCTTTCTTCCGGCTGTTAACAGCATTGTTTATCGTCGTTCTGACATAAAAGAATTCAGGCCGCTTCCATAATACCGCCAAATTAATGGCATTGGGCAGCACAACGCAGACTGCTCCCCGCGCCACCAGCCCGATAATGCCGGCCGGCAGAAAACCGCAGATCCAGATCGTCAGCATTGTCTCCAGAACCGCCAGCAGGGCCAAAACCGCCTGCTTGAGCCAGTAGTCCTTCTGCCGGGACGGCTCCAGGATATTGGTATAGACCACCCGGCTGCGCCCCAGCCACTGGAACATATGACCGACGCATGTTGCCGCCAGGATGCCGGTGATGCCGAATTTGACAACCAGGATAAGCGACAGCAGCAGGTTGCTGACAGCACTGATGACCATATAATTCTGGTCCTGCTTAAACCGGCCGACCGCCGAGCGGAAATAGCCCAGCATCCGGTGATTCCAGCCGATGTACTGGTTGATGGCAAAGCAGATCACATAGGAAAACGGCAGCAGATACTGCTGGCCGTACCACAGCTGGATAAAAGGCTGGAACAGCGCGCTGTAACTAACCGCCACAAAGGCGGCAATCATAAAGGAGACAAGATTAAGTCCGTCAAACACGGTCGTTTTATCAGGCCGGCTCTGATCCGAGACATAATCACCGATACTGGGCTGGAAGCCGCCCAGCATCTTATTGACAAAAGACGTCACCCCGGATTCGACCGAAGTATAATTAGTCATCATGACAACGGACTGCGCGCCGATAAACCGCATGGCAATGATATTGTCCAGCCCGCCCCAGACCGCAATGGAAAGCCGCTGCACGCCGTAAGACGTCATATCCCTGAAGATGCCCCTTTTCCGGATATCGGCCAGGGTAATCTTCTTGTAGCGGGCATAGGGATAGTGCCGGTTGGCAATTAAGCAGATCAGACTGTTGGCAATGATATTGGTTATCAGGCCCATGCCCAGGTAAACAATGTACATATTGGTGCAGTAAGCCAGATAGATGCGCACGATATAGGCCAGAATCTGCACGACGGATTCAATCTTTATGCAGCGGTATTCCTGCTGGTCAGCCACAAACAGCAGCCGGCGGAATGACATGAAATAGATGGCGACGGCATTGATCAGCTCAATGGCATAAATCAGATGGATATCAGTCCAGTTGGCATTGGCATCGACAATGATCAGCGGCAGACAGAAATAACAGATTACGCCGCCTATAAAAATGAGCAGGCCGATTATGCGGTAGATCCACTTGTATATCATCAGCAGGGTGGCAATTTCGGCCTGGTCTTTTTTCTGCAGCTGCGGATACAGGCCGTAGGAAATGACCGTGCCCACGCCCAGTTCCGCTACCGACAGCAAAGAGAAGATATTCGAGATAACACCGTAATAGCCCAGCAGGGCATCATCGAAGTTGCGCAAAAAGGCCTGGCGTGAAACCAAGGCGAGAATAAAAATAATTGCGTATGACAGCGTGGCCCAGACGCCATTGCGGATAGTGCTTTCTTTTCTCATTCGGCAACCCGTACCCGATCAATGATTTCTGCTTTCCACATCATATCAAAAAGACGACCTCCGTTTTAATCTGTGTCATATTAACTGTATGTGACAGCCTGCGCTGTTTTTGACCCTGCCCGGTAATAAATTGCTTGCTGGTGAAAGCGGGTGGCTTCACCAGAGAGTAATTGTACCGTCTTTCTTTCCGTAAAGCAACCTGGGCCGGGAAGCGGTCCGATCAGGCCTTGTATGACTACAATTGATGTGAGACCAAGAAAGGGTTGAAGAAAGGCAGGATT
>CAYTET010000041.1:0-19722 GCA_964436975.1 uncultured Erysipelotrichaceae bacterium | reverse complement strand
AGTTTTGGTGATTTCTCACTGCAAGATTTGGCTATTTCTATAATGCACTTAACATAGAATCGCCTCTGTTTAAGTTGTCCACTTTATTGACCTAATAACAATCAAATAAAACTAGAGTTTGTCCAAGTTAGCTTTGTCCAAGTTATATCGAGGTGACAGTCCATTGCTTAAATTAATAAAACGATGTCCTGAATTTGTTGACGGGTATAAAGAGTACTGCCAGGAAGCATATGACAGCCACGTTACATATTTTGTTCCCGCCGACGACCCTGCGAAAATAGATGACGGCTGGTTTGCCAGGACCAAAGAATGGTATGAAAAAAAAGAAAGCGGACAAATACCGGATCAGCCCATCGGGTTTCATTACTGGGCAGTAGATGATAATGTTTTCGTCGGCGAATTTCAACTGCGTCCTGAATTAACCGAAGAGATCATGACCGGCACAGGAAACGGTGGCGATGCCGTCCGCGTTTCACAGCAGGGAAAAGGCTATGGAACAGCCCTATTAAATCAAGGATTGGTGATTGCCCGAAACCACAATATGAAAAAAGTCCTACTTAATATCAATGATGCCAATGCAGTGTCGATACATATATGTGAAAAACTTGGCGGCAAACTGATGGATATAATACGGGTGAGCAATAATTCTGAAGGTGATCATTTGATGCGCCGATATTGATTATTCCTGTAATCATGATCCCATTTTTCTGTAAACACCGCTGTCTATAAGAGCGCACTTTCATATAGTTTATTTTCGCACAAGCTTCAATCTTTCTGGCTCTTGCTGCCAGTGCCGGATCTCTTTTGTCTTTGACGATTTCAAATTATGTCATGAAACCTCCTATTGTTTTTTCCTAAAGAAAAACCGCCGAAGCGGTTTAATTAGAATACCAAACGGATTAAGTCTGGCGTTTCTTTAAGAAGATAATCTTTTACATCTTTCATTTTTGTGTTTTCATTCAGATATCGAATCCCAGAAGATGTGATTTTCATATCCGACATTTCACTTGTAATAATCTTGTTGCCACCCCAGACCTTGGTAAATAAAATACCTTCAATATAGCCATCTTCAACAGCCATGTATAGTACGTCGGATAGATACTCATCATTTACATTCTGTTTAGAGATTACAGCATTGAATGAACACAATTCAAACGAATACTTGCGCTTCATACACCCGTATAAGTAGGTCAGCACTTTGAATATCACAACATCGTAATCATCTTTTGCCATCTTTACACCTGATACAGACTAATGCTTTTAACCTCATCAATAGGAGTCTGGATAAAAGCGCCACCAATATAAAGCTCCATTTCATCTTTGCCAGAATCTGTATCATAATCCGGAACTATTGAAGTAAAATCTCCATGCAAAGTTTGCCCGTCTGTAAAAATAACACGAACTTTTTTGTCAATATATTTTTTGAGATCAAGTGTTTCCATTGTTATAAATATTTCTCCTTTTACTCTCGTAATCTGGAACGATATGGTTTCCTTTATTAGAGTAGTGGATTTTGAAAACCGCAGTATCCTGCTCTATTCCATTAATAATGTTAACTACTACTCCTATTTTTTTTGTGTTTGATAGAATTATTTCTGCGTTTCTCCATTCACCTCGTCTATTATATGTGTTTATTCCTTTTCCTGCAAACTCATTTATTAAAGCAATCTCTTCTTCAGCAGTAACCGTTATAAACGATGGGCGATATTTTTTTGTAGAAGTAAGCCAATTGTATTCATTTGTGCCGACAATATGTTTGTTCTGAGCTGGCGCAATCTTTGATAGATCAAATTGAGACAAATCTTCTTTTTTTCCTATATGGATTATTTTTCTCGTATCATCGGTATCATCATTTGTGTTGGTTTTCTTTCTTCAACTTTTTTTGCTTCTTCTTCTTGGCTTATTAATCCGACGGTTTTTCTTTTTTCAGTTTTGGCCTGTTCTTCTTCATTGCTTGTCAGCCCAAGAACTTTTCTTGCTTCAATCTTTGCTGCTTCATCTCCTGACAGCATCTGCTTTGAGTACACATCCTGATAAGTCTTGCCACATTTATAAGTGACCGTGCATCCGCAATGATTGTGCTGATGAAACACTTTAGCATTTTTATCTAGATTGACCCGCTTGAGCATCGGTTCATGCTTACGAGCCAAGTAACACCATTATGCACATTGGATTTAATTATAATTATCTTTAACAAAGAAATGATGCCAGAACCTCAGCCATGCTCGGCCAACGTTAGGCATCATTTCACTTGCTATATATGACGTTTTGCGTTGCAAATCAAATCAATTGTAAAAACTTCAAACGTACAATCAATTGTAAAAACTTCAAACGTACAAATTCAACACCTCTAGACCCTCTTCCTGAAGATTTTCATCATCTAATATGTTCAAGAAAAAAGAGGATTGCTCCCCTATTATCAGGCTTCAGACTGGGAATCAGGATGCTCCTGTTCCCACAGCTTATCAGCCTCTTTCTTCCAGTTAGCTGCATACAGCTGGCATTTAGCACACAGATGCTCCGCCGACTCCGGGGCTTCCAGATCGGTAGAATGCGCCTGGCTTGATTCAACCATCTTAGGCAGAATATCCGGATTCTCCAGCATCGGACATGGTCTTAAATGATTGTTGTTAAAAGGCTGGCCGTCATGGTATGCCAAAAACAGCGGTTGCCGGTAACAATCCAGTATTGATTTATCGCGGATGTTCGCTGATGAATAGTGAATGAAGACACAGGGTTCAACATCGCCCGCCGCATTAATGTGGCAGTAGCTGCGGCCGCCGGCAATACAGCCGCCGGCAAACTCGCCATCATTCTGAAAATCAATGCAGTAAAGCTGTTTGCCTTCGGTTTCTCCTCTGATCCAGCGCACTCTGTCTTTCATATAAGCCCGCTGCTGCGGATTCAGCAGCAAGTCTGTTGAGGCATTCATGCCGACAGGCATGTAATGGAAATACCAGGCAAAGACACAGCCCTTGGCAATGATGGCATCCAGAAAGGCATCGGAGGTGACATCAAGAGAATTCTGGCTGGTATAGCAGATTGACACGCCAAAGGGGATCTTATACGAATGCATCAGATCCATGGCGGACATGGCTTTCTGGTAATGCCCGGCGCCGCGGCGGGCGTCATTGGCCTGTTCAAAGCCTTCAATGCTGACAGATACCATCAGATTGCCGACCCGCAGCATTTCCCGGCAGAAATCATCATCAATCAGCGTTCCGTTGGTAAAGGCATGGAAAGCAATGTCACGATGAGTATCACAAAGCCGGATGATATCATTTTTCCTTAACAGCGGTTCGCCGCCGGTAAACAGACAGGCATGAGTGCCCAGCTCTTTGCTTTCGGTCAGAACTCGGTCCATTTCCTCAAACGTCAGATTCTGCTGGTGGCCGTATTCCGCAGCCCAGCAGCCGGTGCAGTGCATATTGCAGCCGGATGTCGGATCCATCAGAATCAGCCAGGGAATATTGCAGTTATACTTCTGCCCGATTTCCAAGGCCGTCCGGTAGCCGCGGAAACCGCCTTCATAAGCCGCATTAAGCAGGAATGTCTTGATAATATAGGGATCATTATCGCAGATCAGCCGGTGCACATACTGGGCCCATTTGCCGTTAGGATCAGCGGCAATCCGGCGCAGGGAATCAAAAGAAGCCGCATTCCAGGTATTGCCCATAACCTTTTGAATCATGTTGATTAGTGAAGTGGCCAGTTCAACCACATCCTGGGTCTGGCCTTTTTTAATAATGCCGTCAAGCAGGGCTTCAAAGGCTTTTCTTTCAGCGGCATGAGCTATTTTATTCTGCATGTTTTACTTCCTCTCTTTCAGTTCTTCTTGATTTCAGCAGCCAGATCGGTCTGCTCCCAGTCCATGGCAGCAGCGTTGCTGCCAAAATGGCCATAGCAGGACAGTGGGCTGTAGATTGGCCGCTTCAGGCCAAATTTCTTAATGATGGCAGCCGGTCTTAAGTCAAGCCTGGGCAGAATGATGCGCGCAATTTCTTCGGGTGAGACTTTCTCAGTATTGAAAGTGTCAAAGCGGACCGCTAACGGCTCGGCTAAGCCGATGGCATACGAAAGCTGCACTTCACATTCATCAGCCAGTCCGGCAGCTACCACATTCTTGGCAATGTAGCGGGTCATGTAAGCGCCGCTGCGGTCAACCTTAGTGGCATCTTTGCCGGAAAATGAGCCGCCGCCATGGCGGGAATAGCCGCCATAGGTATCACAGATTAACTTGCGGCCGGTCAGACCGGAATCTGCGGCCGGCCCGCCTAAGACAAAGCGACCGGTCGGATTGATGAAATACTGGGTGCTGTCATCAACAAGTGTCTGTGGCAGGGTTGGCAGAACGACATGGTTTATGATGTCCTGCCGCAGTGTCTCAATATCGATCTGTTCAGTATGCTGGGCTGAAACAACGACAGTGGCGATGCGCAGCGGCTTATTGTCCTGGTATTCAACCGTCACCTGGCTTTTGCCGTCAGGCAATAGATAAGGCAGTTCGGCATTGCGCCGGACCAGTTCCAGTCTTTTAGCCAGGGCATGAGCCAGTTCGATTGGCAGCGGCATCAGATTGGCTGTCTGATTGCAGGCATAGCCAAACATCATTCCCTGGTCGCCGGCGCCGCTGTCCAGCTTCTCACTTTCCGCCTGCCGGTCAATGCCCATGGCAATATCCGGTGACTGGGTATGCAGATCAACAATAACCTGGCAGCTGTCGGCATCAAAGCCGCGGTTAGCCAGCTGATAGCCGATGCCGGAAATAGTCTGGCGGGCCACCGCCTCATAATCAACGGCGGCGCTTGTTGTAACCTCGCCGAAGATATGAACCTGGTTAGTAATGCAGCTGACCTCACAGGCCGAGCGGGCTTCCGGATCCTGTCTTAAAATCGCATCAAGAATATGATCGGCAATCTGGTCGCAGATTTTATCAGGATGACCGCAGGTTACCGACTCTGATGTAAAGTAATTTTTCATTTCTTTAATTCCTTTCTGCCCTTAATCTTAAAGCACTGCCTTTCAGCAGCAATGGTGACTGGTTTGAAACTGTCCGGTTTTGGGACAAAACATGGTTTTTACGCAAAACCGCTGCGGCGATATTTTTGAAAGAACGACCATTGTCCTTTATAATTAAAACAGTTATTAAAGAAACGAGGTTATGCCATGGCCAACTTTACCCAGAAAGCTATCCTGCAGCAGTTTGAAGAAATGCTGACGGAGATGCCCTTCGATAAGATCACCGTTTCGGCACTGGTGTCCCGCTGCGGCATCAGTCCCAATACTTTCTATTATCATTACCGGGATATCTATGACCTGCTCAGTGTCTGGGCGGGGCAGAAGAAAGAATGGTTTTTACCCCAGACCGCTACTTTGGTGGGCTGGCCGGCCAAGCTGAAAGCGGCCATGCATCTGATGGCCGATAATTCGGCTATTGTCTATCATCTGTTTAATTCCCTGTCCCGCCAGCAGATGGAGCAGTACATATTCAACTCGGTTGAAGAAATGTTTTACAACTACATAAAGGAATCATTAAACAACCCCCAGCTGCCGGAAGAAACCCTGCGGACGATCTCTAATTTCTGCTGCTATTCCCTGCTGGGCTTTCTGCTTAAATTCATCTGGAACCGGATGGATGGCGATATCGATGCCGCGGTTGACGGGCTGAGCGAACTATTTGACGGCACTATTGAATACATCACTAAAAAGGCCATGACTGCCAGCAGTCATGACCCTGATTAATGACATTTATAAAAAGCGGCATCACCGCTTTTTTATCGGCTTATTTTAAACCGCTGATTAGATCAACAATTGCCTGATGGCTTAAGAAACCGTTGCTGACAACAACGGCATAAACATAACTGCCGTCTGTATAAGTGGCGACATGATACTCTTCGCCATTGCTGCGCAGTTCGACGTCATTACCGTTGATCTGTTCGCTGACGACTGAACTGTATGTATTATAGTCACCGTCAATGGCCTCGGTTCCGCTGGCCTTGCGCAGATTGACAGTCAGGCCGTCAGCTGTATACTCAACATCAATAAGTCTGCCGTCAATAACACTGAATGTGCACTTAGAGGCATCGATGCCCTGCGGCAGGGTTAAGTCAAACCCGGCGGCCTTGACAGCCGCAGCCAGATCATCATAAGCTACAACCGGATTGGGAATCTGGGTGCTGTCAGTGCGGGCCCCCGGCTTAACGACTTCATTATCGCTGTTGGAACTGCCACAGGCAGATAATCCGCAGATAACCATAACGCTTAACAATGCTACCATAATCTTTTTCATAATCCTTATCTCCTTTGCTTGCCTTATTCACCATGAATACGGCCAGCCGGCTCTTTTTGTTGCAAAGACTTACTTTTCAGCTTTGTGAGATTCAATGCCGGCGGCGGCCAGAATATCGGCAACCTTTTCCGGATCAACGACGGCATACTGCAGGGCATGCTTGCCGGACAGATATGAATAACTGGTCTCTCCTTTGGCCGTAGTCGGATCATAGCGGTATGTATGAACAGCGGCCGAAGTATGCACCTGGCTGATGCCGGTGTATTCCATCAGGGCTTTAACGTTGTTAGCCGTCACTCCGCCGGCCGCCAGAATCTGAATCTGCTCGCCGTAAGTCTCCTGCATGTTCTTAATCATCTTGCGGCCTTCCCAGGCCGTTGCCTTGCCGCCACTGGTCAGCACCCGGTCAACATTGAGAAAGGCCAGTGAGCCTAAGGTAAAGCAGGGATCTTTAACCATATCAAATCCCCGGTTAATGACCGCCTGCCGGCCTTTATAGCCGTGGACTATCTCCACCAGGGTCTTTATCTGAACCAGATCCATCTCGCCCTTTTCGGTCAGGCAGGCAAATGTCAGGCCATCGGCACCGGCATCCAGAAGCCGGACTGCATCGACCAGCATCTGCTGGTAATCCAGATCGCTGTAAAAGAAGCCGCCGCCGCGGGGCCGCAGCATGGCAATGACTTTTAAATCGGTCTGCTTCTTCAGCAGTTCCACACTGCCGACGGAAGGCGTCAAGCCGCCCAGTGTCAGCGCACAGTTCATCTCAACCCGGCTGGCCCCGGCCTGCCAGGCCAGATAGCCGTCTTCAGCACTGCCGCAGCAGATCTCTACTGTCTTATTCATCTTTTCAGTCTCCTTGTCTTTACTGCAAGGTAAAGTTCATATAAACCGGATTATGATCGGAATAGGCAAATCCGGTATCAACAACATACGATTCATTGACCGTGACATTATTGGAAACAATAAAGCCGTCAATGGTAATGACAAAATCAGTTTCGTCATAGGGCCGGTCGGCATTGCGGCAGCTGGGCACATTGGACGAAGCGACAATGGAAAAATCAGAGCTGACTTCCGAAGCCGGGAAAGGCTGGGCCCAGGTGTAGCCTTCATTGGAAACACCGAAATAAGCCGAGGAATCCCCCAGCAGGTCTTTGTTAAAATCCCCGCCGCAGATAACATAGGCTCCGGCATCATACTTTTCCTGCATATCTGCCATCAGCACTCTGACCTGCCGGTCAGCGATTGAGCCGTCGCTGGAATAAGCCGAAAGATGGGTCGCATAGAAGTACACGTCCTGGCCATCGGCGGTTTTGACGTGATTGACCGAATAGCAGCGGTCCAGATCAACCAGTTTGGTGAAGCCTGATTCAATAGGCAGCTGGCGTCTGACACTGTCGGCAATGCCCATGCCGGATAAAAACAGGATTCCGGCATTGTTCTTGCCAAACGGACAGTTGAAGGGATAAAACAGATAGGAAGAATGGTTATTAAGCGCATAGGTATAACTGTAAGCGGCAAACCCGTCATAGAACAGCTGTCTTTCATCAACATGATAGCTGTTATCCGAGTCATAGCCGACTTCTTCAATCATCATGAAGTCGGGATTATACTGCAGCAGGGTCTTAACCGCGCCCCCGATATTGTCATAGACAGCCTGTTCGGACAGCGCCCGTGAATACTTGCCGCCATCCATGAAGAAAGAATAATCCGCGCTGTAGGCGCCAAAGCCCACATTATAAGTCATTACGGTGTAGGCTTTATTACGCTCCATCACCGCACTCTGCTGGTTGCCAACATCCAGCGTCTGGTTGTCATCAATACGGTAGTAATCAATAAAAACATAGGCAACATAGACAATGACAATCATTAAACATACCAATAAAATAATGCCGACAGTCTTCAATGGTCTTTTGCGTTTCATTTATTTCTGCTCCCGATTCGGATACTTTTTTCTGCTTTCATTATAGCATATTGCCCCAGAATCAATAAAAAAAGCGAACTGTCCAATGACAATCCGCTAAATTGACTGATGGTGACCCGGACGGGATTTGAACCCATGAATGTATGCGTGAAAGGCATATGAGTTGAACCGCTTCTCCACCGGGCCATAATTCAGTGCCATTAGATTATTACATAATTACCGGATGACGTCAAGAAAAATTGCGCCGGCCTAAAGCAGCCCGCCGCCCCGGCCGCTCCGTTGTTTTTGGGGTTTACAGATGATTCGGCAGACTGCCGATAATAAGCTTCTTTTTTTGTGCATCCTGAATAAAATAAATCCGCAGCAGATCACCTGACCCGGCTCCGCCTACTTTCAGATGCCAGTCCAGCACCACTTCACGGGTTTTGGCCCCGTCAAAAGAGTAGCGGATCTTGCAGGCCGATGAGCACCGCTGGCCGTCGATTCCGGAGCGTGACACGTCATAGCGGCGGCCGTAGATATAGCTGGCCATCTCACTGACCTCATCATCTTTTAGATTATCAAAACGCTGCCGCCAGTAAATCGTGGCCAGATAATCAAGAGCATCACATATTCGGTCAGCCGTCACGGCTTCAGATGAGTTGCTGGCCAGCAGATCAACCGCTTTTTTATTGAATTCAAGTTTGTCAGAAAAATAGCAGTTGGCCCAGTCAACAATTTCCTTCCGGCTGGACGGCCGCTTCATCATCCGCTTATAATAAGCATCTTTCTGCTCCGCCAGGGCCAGTTTCTTATTAAGTTGATTATTGGAGTCTTTCAACTTATCATTTTCCTTATAGACATTATCCAATTCTCTGTATACTTTATCAAGTTGATCACTGATATCATCGGTCTTTTCTTTGGGGCCGGCATAGGCGGACTGCCGCTGCAGTTTGGCTATTTTTTCCTGCGTCTTTTTTCTATCAGCTTCATTGTCGGCCAGCTTCTGCTGCAGACTGTCATTGTACTGCATGCTGATTTCATCGAGATACTGGCGGGCGGCTTCCAGGAAAAGCACCTCATGATAAGAAATATCTTTCTGGTATGAATAATTCATGGCTTTGGTCATCAGTTTATCGGCCGAGCCGATACCCAGCAGCTGACTGCTTACTTTCCGGTCAAATTTTTCCGGCTCGATAAACAGATAACTGTCCGATTTAGCCGGCACCTTCAGCCTGTTGGTCAGCTGTGCAAAGACGTCCGGTTCGGCATAGACCACATGGGCATAGCCACACAGACTCTGGCTCATCTTTTCAATCTTTTCTTTCAGCTGGCCGGTTTCGGCAGCCGTCTTTGTTTCAGCAGCCTGGTTGGCATGGGCCTTGGCCAGTTCGTGGGGCACCGGTCCGGCCTTTAAGATTCCGGCAATCCTGGCGACAGGAGGAAGATTCTCTTCCGGCCGGGAAACAATAATCAGCGGGATCTGGCGGTTGGGATCATTAGCCAGTTCCACGGTGTTGGCAATAGCCTTGGCACTGGCAATCTTTTGCAGATTAGGGGTAATTTCCACGGCTTCCCTGATGCCGAACAGCTTGTTCTGATAAAGTTTTCTAATAACCGCAAAGCGGTAACAGTTGCGCACCGCCTGCGGATCAATATCGCTGATGGTAATCTTGAATCCGCACTGCAGCTGACTATCAACTATCCGGAAGGCGATATCCGAACAGATGACCCGGCCGATAACCGCCGGGTTGTCATCGCTGCCGCAGTCAGGTTCATTAATCCGCAGCGCCCAGATACCTTTATCCAGCGCCGCTTCAATATCAATGGTAAAACCGTCATTTCTGGTGAAGGAAATAAACTGGTTGGAATCAACTTTCTTATATTCTTCCGGTCCAGGCAACTCCAGTTCCGGATAGGGATTATCCTCCAGCCGCTCATTAAGCCACTGCAGACACGTTAAAGCCGCAATCTTCAAGCCGTCAGCCGGACTGGTTGATTGGCTGGCCATTGTTGCATAAAGCTGGTAGGTGCGGTAAGACTGGGGTTTTACCAGCCGGATATGCTTTTTATTATGTTTTGTTTCCATACCCATATTATATGCAGGAAACACTGAATGCGCTCACATTTTTACAGAACAGACTGACCCGCCAGGATAATGCTTTTTATTTTGACGGCTGTGGGCCGGCTGTCTATAATAGCGGTATGTCTGAAACAAACCGCCGCTGTCTGAAATATGCCGTCTATAAAACCATTCCGATAGCTTTCAGCTACTTTTTCATCGCTGTCGCCTTCGGCATTATGATGAGCCAGGCCGGCTATGCCTTCTACTGGTCGGCCGCCGCCAGCCTGCTGATCTTTTCGGGCGCCTTTGAAATGGTGCTGGCCTCTTATCTGGCCAGCCGGGCCTCCCTGACCACCATTGCCCTGACGGCCCTGCTGATGGGCAGCCGGCATATCTTCTACGGCCTTCCTTTTATCAGCCGCTTTTCCCGTCAGCCGGCCGCCCGCGCCTATATGATTTTCACCCTGACTGATGAAGTATTCTCCCTGGACTGCTCCTTAACTGTTCCGGCCGGACTTGATGAGACCCAGGTAATGTTTGATATCGGGCTGCTTAGCCATGTCTACTGGCTGGCCGGCTCCATTGCCGGCGGGCTGCTGGCTTCATTTCTGCCGGCTGACCTTAAGGGCATTGATTTCTGTCTGACAGCCTTATTCATAACCATTGTCATTGACAAGTGGCGCAGCAAAGCCAACCGCAAGCCGGCCATGATCGGCCTGGGCTGTGCTTTATTGTGTCTTGTCCTGGTGGGAGCGGACAATTTCATTCTGCCGGCTTTGCTGGCAACTGTCGGCCTTTTACTGCTCGACCAAAAAATCAGCCGAAAGGATGCTGCCAATGAGTGAGAAAAACCTTTATGTTCTGCTGGTTATTGTCATCTGCGGTCTGATCACCTTTGCCAGCCGGGCTCTGCCCTTCCTTCTTTTTACCGATAAAAGACCGCTGCCGGCCGGGCTGCGCAAGTTGGCTGACATTCTGCCGGCCGCCATCATGGCGGTACTGGCAGTCTACGGACTGAAAGATCTGGCAGCAGCCTCGGCCAGTCTGTGGCTGGCCAAGTTGATTGGCATTGCCATTGTGGTATGCCTGCACCTATACAAGCACAACACTGTATTAAGCATTGCCGCCGGCACCGCCGGCTATATGCTGGCCCTGGTCCTGCTGTCATAAAAAAAAGAAGTCTGCGGCTGAACATCAGCACTAACAGACTTCTTTTTAATTTATCCGATTAAGCGGGGCTTGCTGGCAACCTTGGGAGTGCCGACCCGGAAGGTGTCGCCGCCTTCGTCGGGCGTCAGGCAGGCCTGGTTGGATTCCAGAAAACCCTGGATTGACATATACATGGCGGTATCCGTCATATCCCAGCCATAAGCCTTTGAAATCAGCCGCTGCATTTCCAGATAGCCCTGCCGGATGGCCTCATCACAGGTCGGGCCGCAGGTATTGACATACCAGGCCCGGTTTGTTTCGGTAACCGGCCAGTTGAGCTGGCAATGCTTGACCAGATGAACCCGGACAATGATTTCACCGGAAATCTCAACACCGGTGCCGCAGACTTCGCCGTCGCCCATGGTGGCATGCATGTCACCCATGGCCAACAGACCGCCTTCAACCCGGACCGGCAGCCACAGTGTGACGCCCTGCCGGATCCGTCGGCTGTCCATATTGCCGCCGCCGTTAAACACAAAGCCGC
The DNA here is from genome assembly GCA_964436975.1 of uncultured Erysipelotrichaceae bacterium. Taxonomy (GTDB): domain Bacteria; phylum Bacillota_I; class Bacilli_A; order Erysipelotrichales; family Erysipelotrichaceae; genus CAYTET01. The sequence goes on along the minus strand of CAYTET010000041.1, from coordinate 7,772 downwards.
TGGGAACATCTTCGCCATCCGGTGCCGTGCCGATGACCCCGATCATGGTATCTATCGGCCACTTGATATCCTTGTAGGTCAGATAGCCGTCAGCCGCCGGAATAATATGCGTTCTTTTCTCACAGCTCGGCCACAGCGGACCCATGTCTTCCAAAGTGCAGACAGCACCATGGTCCGCCACATCGATGTGCAGAATATCAACACCCAGGGCATCGCCTGGCTCAGCGCCCTTGATATACAAAGGTCCGGTTGCCGGATTGGTGCGGGTGAAGTCAATATTCTCCGCGTGGTCAGTTTCTTTCTGAATCTGGCCGTTAAAGCAGTCAACCGTTACAAATTTAACGGTTTCGCCGTCTTCGGCTGTCGCCGCCGGCTTGTTATTCTTCGAAAAGGTATACGTCCAATCTTTGATTACTTGCATGTTTTACCTCTTTCTTTATCAGATCTTAAAAGACAAATCCGGCCACCAGATACAGTACTGCCGTTACAATGCCAAACATCAAAGAATAGGGCACACAGGTCTGGGCATGGTGGGCCGAGGACAGACCGCTGACTGATGCCGTCATTGAAGTATAGTCACAGATATAGCACAGGTTGCAGCCAAAGCAGCCCGCGGAAATGACCGCTCCGGCAACCAGATACACATTGGCACCGATACCGGCGGCTAAAGGCAGCACAACCGGGAAAGCAATCAGCAGCAGACTCCAGTTCAGACTCATCACGGCTTCAGAAACGCTGAAGATGACAAACAGCAGCACTGGCAGCAGGTGCGGATTGACAACCGCTCTGGCAATATCAACCAGATAATTGATATAGCCCAGCGATTCCAGCATCCCGCCTAAAGCATAGCTGGTCACAAACAGAACATCAAGATACATAAAATCTTTCAGACCGTCAACCAGACAGCCTTCGACATCCTTGGTGGTAATAATGCCGCGAATCATGTAATAAGCAAACACACACGGTACGACCACAAACAGAGCCGGCACCAGATCCCAGCCAAAGACATAGGCCATCGCAATCATGCCGATAATAGGCAGGAAGAAATCCAGCATCGTGCCCTTGCGCTTGGGACTGTCCTCACTGGCCTCTTCCTCATCTAAAGGCAGATAAGAAGCCGGATCCGGCTTGGCCATGGCCCCGATCTTCGGCAGGACGCCGAGAGCAAACAGCAGCGTGCCAATAATGGCCACCCAGCCGTAGAAGTTGAACGGAATGGTTTTAATAAACGAGGCAAAGCCGCTGCCGTTGGCATCCGTCAGTCCGCCGGATTCAAACAGACCGGACATGAAGGCGGTCCAGGAAGTGATTGGCAGCAGAATTCTTAATGGTTCGGCAAAGGAATGAATGATGAAGGCTCCGTCTTCACGCGGCTGCTTCATCTTATCGTAAATCGGCATGACGACACTGCCGCCGACCGCAATAGTCATGTAGTCATCAAAGAACAGCGGAAACTGCAGCAGCCAGGTCAGAAAATTAAGCTGCTTGCCGGTTTTGGCCCGCTTTTCGATCAGCCGGCCGAAGGCATCCATTGACCCGGCCCGGCTCAGCAGTTTGTTGAAGACGTTCAGCAGACCGCACAGCAGCACGATCCAGACAAAGTCTTCCAGCTCCATCGTTGAAAAAATGACTTCGGATACACCGCTGATAAAGCCCTTGCCATAAGACAGGGCAATGGCAATCGCCGCGCCGAATATCAAAGTCTCCAGAATGCGCTTTGACAGCAGGGCATAATACAGAAGGAAAGCAATAACCAGCCAGCCCCAGGCCGGATTAAGTCCCTCACTTCCGGGTGATAAAAAAGCGCACAACGCAATGATAATGATGGCAACTCCGTAAGTCAGCAGTTTATGCGCTGTACTGTTGACATCCGTTATTGTCGAAAAGAAACTCTTCTTCTCCATGAGTCTATCCTCCCCTTCGGCTCATTATACACCATTTTACATTGCCAATTTCAGAAACAAAGAAGCTTTTCTTTCACATTTTCTGAAAGTAAAGATTCAGGCACAAAAAAAGCCCACCGGGCTGTATTTGATGTTTAGTGGTGCACCCTCGGGGACTCGAACCCCGGACCCACTGATTAAGAGTCAGTTGCTCTACCAACTGAGCTAAGGGTGCATTAGTGGGATCACGACCCTGTGGACGCAAAGCCATAATACGTGCGCTGCTGTCAGGACTTATCGTCAATCTGCCGCCTCGTCCTGTAACAGTGCGTTAATAATATATCATACCTAAAATCAAATTTCAATAAGTTTGCGCTTTTTTCACCGTCACCCCGCTTCAAGGGCAACCTTAAGCCGCATTTACAACGAAACGTGTCAATAAGCTGTCTGCTGCCTATGCCGAGACGGTGCCAAATAAGTAAGTGCGCTGATAACCGGTTCTTCAAATACATTTCGCTGTCATCACCGGCCGTACCATGCTGTGGAATATAAGCTAAATTCTATATTATAGTATATTTCACTATATTATATACTATTTTATAGTATTTTTAATTGAATAAAGGCGATGTGATTGATATAATGCGGGTATGAAAAGATACTTTGCGATCAACGAAACAGTCAGCAGCAAGGATGTAATTTCCTTCATCAAGGACAGCGGTCTGAGCCGCCGCCAAGCGGCTGCTCTGTTTAACGTGTCAATAAAGACCATAAATTACTGGGCAATAAATGATAAAGAGATCAGCGGTCCGATTGTGCCGCTGCTGAGTATAATTAAAAACAAGCCCGAGCTAATTGACTATTACCGGATAGACGAAATAAAGTATCCGCTGCGGCTTTATTATATGTCGGGAAACGATATTTCAACCATTATTGATGTAAATATGCTTAATGGAAAAGTTAAATTCAAAAACTATACAGATAATATAATCAAAAGAGCTTTTGGGAGAAAAGAAAGTGTCTCGTATGATGATTTCGAAAACTTTCTAAAATCCCGCTGCTTTCCTGAAGAAAGGGACATGATGTCAATAGAACTGGCCCGGCTGAAGCTGCCTATGTATGATCCACTGCTTATCGTCGAAAAAACGGAAGGAAGAACCGCTGAAGATGACTATTGGTTAAAAATTGAGAGGGCTGCTGCTGATGATTGAACTTGATGATTCATATATGCAGTCAACGGGCCGGAAATCCTCCCGGGGCAATCAGTTTAAGTGGCAAAAAGACAACAGGTGGTATAAAGCCGATCAGAACGGATATGAATCACTAAGTGAATTTGCGATCGCTCAGCTTCTTAAGAGATCATCTTTACAAACCGGCGAATATGTTGACTACTCTCTTGAACAGATCCGCTACAAATACCAGGTTGTTAATGCCTGCGCGAGCGCTAATTTTCTGGATGAGGGTGAAAGTCTTATTACAATAGAGCGTCTTTTCCAGAGCTGCTATCACAAAGCACTGGCACAAGTACTCAGCGAGATGGATGGTGTGAGCAACAGAATTAAATTTCTGGTCAATTTCGTTGAAGAGACGGCAGGGCTTACTGATTTTGGTGCGTATGTCAGCAAGATGCTCGTTATTGACGAACTCTTTTTGAATGATGACAGACATACTCATAATATTGCTTTGATAATGGATAAAGACCGTTTCAAAACCAGTCCGATATTCGATAACGGCGCCGGACTGCTCTCCGATACCCGCACGGATTTTCCGATGACAGCCGATTTGTTCGCCCTGCGCAGCACCGTGAGGGCCAAGCCTTTTTCAGAAAGCTTTGCCGAACAGAGTCTTTCCTGTCAAAATTTATACGGGCTTCATATTTCTTTCTCTTTTAACGATAAAGACATTGATAATACGATTAACGCTGCCGCCGGTTATTCGGAAGCCGTCAAAGATAGAGTTAAGCAGATACTGAAATACCAGCGAAACAAGAATCAATTCTATTTCAAATAAGTATTTATTTCTGCATACTGAATTTCATCAAAAGAAAGACCCTCCAGCAAAAAGCCGCGCCACAACACGGTTTTTGCCCATCTGGCAGTTCATTCTGACAGCCGGAATGCTTTTCACTGCGGATCGCCGCCAGAGCGCCAATACATCTGATAAACGGTTCGTCTTAGTCTTTTCAATCCGGGACATTTTCGCTTGATAATGACCGGATGCTATTTTTAACGTCTTTTTTGTGGCTGCGCTGTTTCAATCAGGGCGACTTTGGCCGGCCGGTCCATCAGCTGATAGTAGCGGTGCCAGCATGACACGGCCTGCAGTGGGATGTGACAGCCGTTAACAGCGGTCCCGTCTGTGATATCCTGCTTCCGCAGATGACAGTCATGTGCCTTTCCGTTGTGCACAATCACAAACCCGCCGATAATATCAACTTCTACTTCCCGGACTTCATACTCCAAAAAGCATTTGGTCTGATAATGACCGCTATGGTCCGCCGGCCGGGCGGAACCCATGGCTGAAAGAATCTTTTCAACCGTCGTCCGGCTGCGGGCGTCGATCATGATGTCCAGATCATTAAAATCATCGGCAATGCCTTTCAAATACAGCATGGCCGACCCGCCTAAAGCCCAGCGCACTTTGGCCTCATTAAACTTCTGACCGATTGCGGCCAAGACCTGCAGTTTCTTTTCAATTGTCATCGTTTACTCCTGTTACGCTTGGGGCTGAAAGCCTCTCAGCCGATAATGTAGCGCTCCAATCCTGCTTGGCCGTCATTTTTGCCAATCGTCTCGATCAGCCGGCCGCCGTTAGCCAGAATGACCTTCCGGCTGGCCGTGTTATCCGGCTGACAGCAGATTATTACAGGCGCCGGACCGACGACCCGGGCATAATCAAGGATGTGGGCCAGCATCCAGGATCCGTAGCCTTTTCTTCTTTCCGAGGGCCGGACATTGTAGCCAATCCCGCCAAACCGGTTCAGAACAGCCGCCGTGTTCTTATGGCCGACCTGGGCCATTCCGATAAGCCGGTCATCGCTTTTACGCAGGCACAATAGATGCGTCATGCCGCAATCATTGTTCGGATCAGCCCAGCCAGCACACTCCCTGATCCATTCGGCCGAATCCGGACTCCTTAACAGAGACCGGCAGCCTTCCCCGTTGGCCCCGCCGGCCCGCAGTTCCTGCCGGTAATCAGTTATTTTTTCAAGATAGCCGGCATTTACTTCCGCCAAATACAGGGGCTGGTCACACTGGCCCGGAGTGATGACATGGTTCTGATTGTCATTCTGCAGTTTTCGGACGGCGGCTGTGTCCGGCCGGTATTCAACCGTAAACTTTTCACAGATAATAAGGGATCGGTCCGTCAGAGGATAGCCCTGACGGGCCAGATCAGGGCCGAAGGCCCGCTGATGAATCTGCCGCCAGGCCGTAATAGTGCGCTGCTGTTCGCCCTCGGCATAGCCGTGAAAGGCGGTGACCCGGCCAAACGGGATTTGGCTTACTTCATAATCCCGGATAACCGCCACGGCCTGACCGCTGGCTAACAGGATTACGCTGTAAGCCCCTTTTTGCGGCACCTGGTCCAGCTGGTTTGCGGCTACAAAATCATCCAGAGCACTGGCCGTGCCGAATTTAATGCCGTTGACAACCAGCCCGGCTAATTCATCACCCTGCGCGGTGCCATCACAGAAAGCCCAGCTTTCATGCGGGGCATCATAAGAAACACTTTTCAGTTGGCAGAACTGCGTCCACAATTCTTCAGCGTTCATACTCTATTTTGGCGATCCGGACAATCAGCTGGCGGCCATAGGGAAAGCCGGCCGGCTTAAACTTCAGTTCGGTTCCGCTCTGTTCAAACATAATCCCAGCTCCGTCAAGCCAGCGCATTGTCTTTACCGGCCGCTTCAGGCCGCTGACCGTTTTTCTGACGGCGGCCTGCTGGTCAGTTTCCACAACATTTTTGACGCCGTCCAGCGGCAGATCAAAAACGAACAGATATGATTCATCTTCGTAATCAAGCATAAAGTCATGGCCCCGGCATTCGGCCTGGGCCAAAGTGCCCTGATAAAACGGCTGGCCGGCATAGGCGGTCCACTGGCCGATCTGCTGCAGCAGGCCCTGCTGAATCAGCGGCAGCCGGCCCTGGCCGTCCGGTCCGACATTCAGCAGATAATTGGCTCCGGCCTTGCGGCACTGACACAGCATTTCAACCAGTTGGCGGACGGTTTTATAATCAAGGTCATTTTCGGCATAGCCCCAATGGTGATTCAGGGTCTGACAGGCTTCCATGGCCAGATGACGCTCAAAGCCGGACTGGTCAACCGGAATCAGATTGCCCTGTTCAAAAGTAACGGTATCCAGCTGGGGATGACCGCGGACACCCCGCTGCGACAGGCCGGAGTTATTGATGATTATGGCATCCGGCTGGTACTGGCGGATCAGACCGTAAAGCTGGTCCTGCTGCCAGTCTGCCTGCCGGTCTGACCACATGCCGTCAAACCAGAAGCCGCCCACCGTTCCGTACTGGGTGCACAGTATCCTGATGCTGTCCCGCAGATACTGCAGATAGGCCTTAAAGTCACGGGTCATCAGCGGATGATGCCAGTCATGCATGGTATGGTAAAAGAAAGGCACCATGTCCTGCCGGCGGCAGGCCTGGGTGAATTCGGCAATAATATCATGGCGGTAAGGTGTATGCATGACATCATAGTCAGACAGACCCTTAGTGTTATAAAGACTGAAGCCGTCATGATGACGGGTTGTCAGCACGGCATAGCGCATCCCGGCCTGATGGGCCTGGGCCAGAATCCGGTCCCAGTCCAAAGCGGTCGGATTAAAGCTGGCAAACAGGGCATCATAATTGCGGCGGACTGTCTCATCCGTAAAGCGAATCCACTCCCCCTGGCCAACCTGACTATACAGGCCGAAATGAATAAACAGGCCAAACCGCAGCTGCTCAAAGGCTGTCACACGATCCATTTATGCTGCCTCCTTTTTTTATCTGCTTCAATTATACCGGTATGCCAGCCGGTTTGAAACCACTAGCCGGTCTTAACCCTTATTTCCCGGCATATTTATCAGCTTTTTAGAAAATTTTTATTGACAGCGGCGGGCCGCGTGTTTATTATTTTTTCGTGAGTTGGCAAAGGCGCTGCTTAAATTAACCGTTTAAGCGACGCCTTTTTTATTTAAAACCGACCAAAAGGAGCGTGTGTTATGAGTCATTATTCCAAAGAAGACATTATCCGCATTTCCGATGAGCATGGTGTCGAGTTTTTCCGGCTGCAGTTTACCGATATCTTCGGTCAGCTTAAGAATGTCACCGTCACCCGTTCACAGCTTGACAAGGCCATGAACAATGAGATCATGATTGACGGCTCTTCCATTGCCGGCTTTACCCGCATTCACGAATCTGACCAGTATCTGCATCCGGATTTAGATACCTTCACCATTCTGCCCTGGCATACCGCTCCTGACCGGATTGCCCGGTTTATCTGTGATGTCTACAATCCCAACGGTCAGCCGTTTATCGGCGATCCGCGCTATGTTTTAAAGCAGCAGCTGGCCCGGGCCGAGAAGTTGGGCTATACCTTCAATGTCGGACCGGAATGCGAGTTTTTCCTGTTTGAGACCGATACCGACGGCCAGCCGACTACCGAAACGTCCGATCAGGCCGGCTACTTTGATTTAGGGCCGCTGGATCTGGCTGACGGCACCCGGCGGGAAATCTGTCTGGCACTGGAAGACATGGGCTTTGAAATCGAAGCCTCCCATCATGAAGTGGCTCCCGGCCAGCATGAAATCGACTTTAAGTACAGCGATGCCCTGAAAACAGCCGACAATATCATGACTTTCAAGCTGGCGGTCAAGACCATCGCCCAGAAAAACG
>CAYTET010000040.1:0-19831 GCA_964436975.1 uncultured Erysipelotrichaceae bacterium | reverse complement strand
AGATACTGACTGAAAAAAGCGGCAACCTGAATCTGGGTGTGCCGGGCATCATGTATCTGGGGGCCATCGGAGCCCTGGCCGGAGCCTATTTCTATGAATCGTCCTGTGCTGCTCCCATCGCCTGGGTCAGCGCCGCTATCGCCATAGTGTGTGCGGTTGGCGCCTCCGCTTTCGGCGGGCTTATCTACTGCTTTCTGACAGTTACCCTGCGGGCCAACCAGAACGTGACCGGGTTAACCCTGACCATTTTCGGTTCCGGCATGGCTAATTTCTTCGGCGGCTCTTTAGTCAAGCTGTCCGGCGGCGTCGGCCAGATTTCCGTGGCTGCAGCCAGCAGTGCCATCCGGGCCCAGCTGCCCTGGCTGTCCACCCAGCTGGGGGCCGTATCATCCCTGCTGTTTTCCTATGGCGGATTTGCCTATATCGCTGTCATTGTGGCCATTCTGGCCCAGCGCTATCTGACCAAGACCCGCAGCGGTCTTAATCTGCGGGCGGTCGGTGAAAATCCGGCGACGGCCGATGCCGCCGGCATATCGGTTACCCGCTATAAGTATCTGTCCACGATAATCGGAGCCGCCATTGAAGGGCTGGGCGGCATGTACTATGTTTTAGATTACGTCAAAGGAACCTGGGATAACGGCGGCTCGCTGGAGGCCTTGGGCTGGCTGGCGGTGGCGCTGGTTATCTTTACCAGCTGGAAACCGAAGAATGCCATCTGGGGCGCTTACCTGTTCGGCTTCTGTTACTGGATCTATCTGTATGTGCCTTCCGCAATCTCGTCAAAGTTAGCCGGCTGGCTGGGAGCCACCAGTGTCACCTATATGCAGAATCTGTATCAGATGATTCCTTACCTGGTCACAATAATTGTCCTGATAATTGTCAGCACCAAAAAGAAAAGGGAGAATCAGAATCCGGCCAGTCTGGGGGTTTCCTATTTCCGCGAGGAACGCTGACATATGGAATATGATCTGAACATTCCGGTTATCCGTTACTTTAATGATCTGACTAAAATTTACCGGCCCTCCAAAGGAGAGCAGGCTGTTGATGACTACCTTATGGCCTTTGCTGAAAGCCAGGGTCTTAAGGCCCGGACCGATGCCATCGGCAATGTCTTCATTGACAAGCCGGCCTCACCCGGCTGCCAGCAGCGGGCGCCGCTGATCCTGCAGGCCCATATTGATATGATTACCGTCAAGGACAGCGGCAGCCGTTTTGATTTTGCCAAAGAGCCGCTGCGCCTGCAGGTCAAAGACGGCTGGCTGTCGGCCCAGGGCACAACTTTGGGAGCTGATGACGGTCTTGGCGTGGCTTATATTCTGGCGCTATTGGCCGATCCCAAAGCCGTTCATCCGCCGCTGCAGTGCATTCTGACGGCCCGCGAAGAAATCGGCATGGCCGGAGCACTTAAACTGCAGAAAAAAGATATCAAAGCCGACCGGATGATCAGTCTGGACGGCTCGGGTGAATATACCACTATTGTAAGCTGTGCCGGCGGCCTGACGGTCAAAGCCGTCAAGCCGGTCCGTTTTCAAACCAATAAAGAGCCGGCTTACCGGCTCAGCATCAGCAAGCTGCTGGGCGGTCACAGCGGCATTGACATTGCCAGACCGCGGGCTAATGCCGGCAAACTGGCTGGCCGGCTGCTGGCGGAACTGCAGGCCGCTGCTTTTGGCATCGGGCTGGTTTCGCTTACCGGCGGCAGTCAGGTCAATGCCATTATGGACAGCTGCCAAATCGTATTTACCTGCCGTCAGCCGGCTGAAAAACTGCAGGCTTTTATCGGCAGATGGCATGATATGATTGCCCGGGAAATAACCGGTGAACCGGATCTTGCCATTGAACTTGAACCGGTCAAAACCAATAAGCGCATGGCACCGGCGGACAGCCGGCAGATTATCGAGATGCTCTACCTGTGGCCCGACGGCATGACCGTATATGACCCAAAGGCCCGTCAGGCGGTCACTTCATCAAATCTGGGTGTCATGAAAACCGGCTCAGACCGGTTTCAGCTGGGCTGCCGCATCCGCAGTATCCATGATTCGGCCATCGATGATCTGTTTACCCGGATGAAGCTGACCGGAGCCAAATATAATGCTGCCGTCACCGGCAGCGGCCGCTATCCCGGCTGGCGCTACCATCCGGATTCACCAATGCGGCACAGTCTGAAGCAGGCCGTCCGACAGGTTACCGGGAAAAGGCTTGTCGAGCAGGTCACTCATGGCGGTATTGAATGCGGCGTATTTGCCAGTCTCAATCCCCGGATGGATGCCGTAAACTTCGGCCCGCTGGTCGAAGGATGCCATACAACATCCGAAAAGCTGAATCTGGAGTCGTTTGTAAAAACCTACCGGACGCTGTGTCTTCTGGTAGAACTATGCCAGTAAAAAACCGCGGTGTGAACTGCGGTTTATTTGTCTGACTTATTTTATGATTTCATCAAATATGGCGAAGGCTTTCTGGGGATCGTCTACATCGACAACTTTCTGCTCCATCGGGCACATGCCGGTTTTATCCCTGTTTTCAATAAAATCGGTCAGCGTGTCATAGGAGAAGGGAATGTTGTGGGCGGTCAGCACCGCTACAGCAGCCTTGCTCATCGTCAGTCCGTGGACCCGGCCGGCCTGGCCGTAAATCAGCAGCAGGGCACTGGCCTTGCCGACAATTTTATCGATGACATAGCTGCCTTTGAGAATCTGCGGCTGTTCGCGCAGCCAGTAAACCAGCGGCTTGATGCCGGTCAGCGTGGACCGGTAGATCTTGGTGTCATCCTGAATTACCGTGCAGGTATATTGCGTTTCACTCATCAGCCAGATCCTTTCTATTCATCAATGAATCCGAGTATTTCCAGGATCCGGTTCAGATCGGCCGTATCTTTATAAGAAATGAGAATGGACTGGTCGGAGATGGCCACTTTGGTAGCCAGCCGGCGCGCCATTTTCCGCTGGACATCCTTCAAAGCCGGATCGCTTTCTTTGGTTTTGCGGCCGGCCTGCGGCTTGTCTTTCTGGTTTTTCAGCATCATTTCAACCTGCCGGGCTGACAGATCCAGACTGGCAATTTTGCCAGCCCAGTTGCTGATTTCTTTGGCGTCGCTTAACCCGATCAGGGGCCGGACCTGGCCGACGGTCAGTTTGCCGGTCTGCACCAGATTCTGCACATTGGCCGGCAGCTTCAGCAGCCGCAGCATATTGGCCACATATTCCCGGCTTTTGCCGACCCGCCCGGCCAGCTGTTCCTGGGTATAATGCATGCTGGTCATCAGCTTGCTGTAGCCCTGGGCTTCTTCAATCGGCGACAGATCCTGCCGCTGGACATTTTCCAAAAGGGACACTTCCATCATCTGCTGGTCAGTAAAGTCGACCACCAGCGCCGGGATTTCTTTTAAGCCGGCTAAAATGGAGGCCCGCAGCCGTCTTTCGCCGGCGATCAGAACATATTTGCCGGCTGTGGACTGGCGGACCAGGATGGGCGTAAAGACACCGACCTGCTTGATGGAATCAGCCAGATCCTGCAGCGCCTGCTGGTCAAAAGACTTCCGGGGCTGATAAGGATTGGGCATGATGGCATTGACATCAATGCTGGCCCGCCGTCCCAGTCCTTTGTCTTCGGCATTATTCTGAATATCTTCAATTACATTGGACAGGTCCTGGCCGAAGATGGCGTCAAGACCGCTGCCCAGATGATTTTCTTTCTTTTTTGCCATCGTGCTGCTACTCCCTGGGCTGTTCCTTGGCCGTGCGCTCAATTACTTCACGGGCTAAGGAAGCATAAGCCCTGGCTCCTTCGGAACGGACATCATATTCAAAAATGCTCTTGCCATAGGAAGGGGCTTCCGCCAGTTTGATATTGCGCGGAATAGATGACTTGTAAACTCTGTCTTTGAAGAACTTGTATACTTCCTGCTGGACCTCGACGGAAAGCCGGGTGCGGGAATCAAACATTGTCAGCAGGACGCCTTCAATAAACAGACTCTTATTGAACAGTTTCTGGACCAGCCGGATAGTTGACAGCAGCTGGGTCAGGCCTTCCAGGGCGTAGTATTCGCACTGGACAGGAATGATGACGGAATCGGCCGCCGTCAGGGCATTGGTATTAAGCAGACCCAGTGAAGGCGGGCAGTCAATGATAATGAAATCATAATTGGCTGTCAGCGGGGCCAGAGCCTGTTTCAGCAGGGCTTCGCGGCCGTCTTTGTTGTTGATCATTTCCAGATCGCTGCCGGCCAGTTCGATGGTAGCGCAGATTAAATCCAAAGGAGGCATCTTCAGTGTTTTCACACAGTCCTGGGCTGCCACCCCTTTCAGCAGCATGTCATACGTGCTGTATTTAATGTCGTTGCGGGCACCCAGTCCCTGGGTCGTATTGCCCTGGGGGTCGAGATCGACTAATAATACTTTCTTTTTAAGATAGGCCAGACCGGCGGCCAGGTTGATGCTGGTTGTCGTCTTGCCGACGCCGCCTTTCTGGTTGGCGATGGCGATAATTTTACCCATGATGTCAGCTCCTTCCTTGGTATTTTACCATATCAGCCCTATTTTTTAATGGTTATTGTCATAATATAAGCATCCTGATTATCGTTTTCGGCCACCTCAACGGCCGTGCCGAGTTTGCGGATGCTGGTCACAGCCTGCTTAAGGGTGTTGACCGCAATGCGGGTGCTGGCGCCAAAACAGCGGTTGGTGCCGGATACCTTTATTTCAGCCGGCTGGAAATAATGGGCTTCGATATAGCTTTCCGTCTGGGCGACATTAAGCTGGCGGCTGATGATGACATCCAGGGCCTGGGCCTGCTGAACGCCGTTCAGCCGCAGCAGGGCCCGGCCGTGCCGTTCCGTTATCTGATGGGATGAAATGGCATCCTGGCAGGTCTGCGACAGATTGAGCAGCCTGAGCTTATTGGCGATGCTGGGCTGGGCTTTGCCGACGGCGGCCGCCAGTTCATCCTGGGTCAGTCCGGACATCCGGATCATCTGCAGGTAGGCCTTGGCTTCTTCCACCGCGGACAGATTCTGGCGCTGGATATTTTCAATCAGGGCCAGCTGGGCCGCTTTGGCTCCGTCAGCATCGATTATCAGAGCCGGAATAGCTGCCATGCCCAGCTGCCGGCAGGCCCGCAGCCGTCTTTCGCCGGCAATCAGTTCATATTCTTTTTTGCTGTTGATGCGCACCACGATGGGCTGCAGCAGACCATTTTGCTTGATGGAAGCCGCTAACTCATCAAGCCCCTGGGCATCAAAGTCAATGCGGGGCTGATAGGGGTTGGGCTGAATGCCGGAAGTCGGCAGGTAATGGATATCAGACATGGTTCTCCTTAAGGGGCTGGTAAAGCGGATTTTTCTTGATCTGGCCAAAAGGCCGGGGATAGCGGCGGTCGGTCGGCGCGGTTTTGGTAAACTCCAGCAGCCAGCGCCGGCTGCCATCAGACAGCTGGCTGGCCATCTGAGAGGTCAGAGTCAGGCCCAGCAGTTGATATACTTTTTCATCACTGCTCAGTTCACTGGCGGCATTGGCGCCCTTTAAGGCGAGAAAACGGCCGCCGATGGCCGTTAGCGGGGCACTCAGTTCCAATAAGATATTCAAGGGAGCCACGGCCCGGGCCGTGACGATATCATAGCACTGCCGCCGGCAGCCGGCCAGTTCTTCCGCCCGCTGATTGACTACCGTTATTCCGGTCAGGCCCAGCTGGTCGATTACAGCCTGTAAAAAGCGGCATTTCTTCTGGGTTGGCTCCAGCAGGGTTACCTGCAGGGAGGGATTGATGATTTTATAAGGCAGACCCGGAAAACCGGCGCCGGAGCCGATATCGCACAGCTGGCTGCCGTCGGCAATAGCCGACTGGCTGTAGGCAGCAAGGCAGTCATAGAAATGCTTTTCATAAATGTCATTTTCCGAAGTCAGTGCGGTCAGATTTATCCGCTCGTTCCATTGCTGCAGCAGGGCGGCATACTGGTCAAACTGACCGGCCTGCAGCGGTGACAGGGATATGTTTAATGCTTTCAGATCTTCTATAAAGGTGTTTTTAGTCATAGCATTACCATTATAGCAAACTTTGCCGGCACCGGCCTATCTGATTAAAGCCGGCGCAATCAGCGATTGCGTGCATTAACCGCCGGTGCTGATATAGAATATAGACAGACAAAGGAGGTAAGGCCTATGCTGGACTGTCAGGCGGTCGGCGCCAAAATCCATCAACTGCGGGTTGACCGCGGTCTGAATCAGGATCAGATCGCTGAAACGCTGTATGTTTCCCGGCAGGCGGTTTCCCGCTGGGAGCTGGGGCAGACGATGCCTTCCATCGATAATCTGGTGGAACTGTGCAAAATCTTTCATACCTCTTTTGAAGAAGTGCTCTGTCTGAATGCGGCTGTGACCGCTGACAGCGCCGATATTTTTGCCGGTCATGACCGGCTGTATGTCATCAGAAGCATCATTGACCAGACTATGACAGTGGATCTGGCAGAGGTATTCGACCAGTTCTCGGCCGAAGAGAGGCTCGTGCTGCTGAAAGCCCTCAAGGAAGGCCGGCTGCACGCTGATGCGGTCCGGCTTAAGGAAAAACTTACCAGTGACGAAATAAACTATTTAAAAAAGGAGGTGACCCGTCATGCCAAAACTGAAAACAATGCTGCCATTTCTGGATGAAGACGAACTTGACCAGCTGGCTGATGCCATAATAGCTTCCGGCGACGGTCAGTATCAGGGCTTGAGCGCGGCTGCCCTGGCTCCCTTTCTGGATGATGACAAGGTAAACGAACTGTTTCTGGCCGAAGTCAAACGCGGCGGCAACTATAAAGCCCTGCTGCCGTTTGTCGACGATGAAACCCTCGACCGAATGGTTGACCAGGATCTGGAAAAGGGCCATGGCGCTGATCTGAAGTACATGCTGCCCTTCATGGATGAAGAAACGGTCGCCAAATTGTTTAGGAAAGCCCTCGACGGCCAGCTGGCCGGTCTTGATCTGACCGCCCTGCTGCCGTTTATGGATGATGAAGAGCTGGTTGACCAGGCCTTTCTGCAGGCCGCGGCCCAGGGTCAGGATTATCGCCGCTTTCTGCCCTTTGTCTCGGAAGACTGCATGCATAAGCTGGCCCAGGCCTACTGTCAGGGCGACATCGACAAGTCTTTGGATATTGACTCCCTGTACCAGTACATGGATGATGATGACATCAAAATGATCTTCTGCCATGCTACCGGTCAGCCCTATACCGCCGATGAATCAAAGCGGTCCGGCAAAAAGAAGCACCGCCGCCAGACCTTTATCCTTGATGATGGCGGCCAGCTGGGCCAGCAGATCAGCCAGTATGTCAATCAGACAATCAGCAACAGCCTCAGCGGAATATTCAGCGATGGCCATCCGGAAGAAAAACAATCTGAATCTGCTCCGGATGATTCAGAACAGCCCGCTACGATCCGCCGGCAGGCTGATCAGGCGGTTGATGAAGCGGTCAGCAGCATCAAGCCGGCGATGGAAGCTTTGAAGAATATGTTCCGTAACAGCGGGCGGGATGATAAATAACGGTGTTTCAGATAAGCCGGTCCGAAGGGGCCGGCTTTTTTGGACCGTCGGCCGCGGTAAGGGTATTGACATATTTACAGTAATGATATAATATTCTTAATAGGATAAGATATCGATAAGGTAAAAACACTATGAGCACCCGTCAGACTATTCAAGCCGATATGGTATTAAATGCTGTCTGCCAGCTGGCCGACCATCCGACCGCTGATGAAGTATATGACCGGATCCGCCAGGATTATCCCCATATCAGCCGGGCAACGGTCTACCGGAATTTAAACCGGCTGGCCAGCCAGGGCGCAATCCGCAAACTGGCCATACCGCAGGGTGCTGACCGCTTCGACCATATCAGCCAGAAGCATTATCACATCCGCTGTGAAAAATGCGGCCGGCTGTATGATGTCAAAATGGATGTAATCGGCGATATGATCGACCGCATAAAAGATAAGCAGGGATTTAAGTTTAATGACTGCGACATCATCTTCCAGGGCGTTTGCCCGCAGTGTCTCAAAGAAGGAACCAAGCATAAATAAGGCGATAATACGGCTGAAAGTCCGTAGGAAACTAAATTCGCAAAAGGAGGCTTATTATGAGAAGTATTGCTAATCTGGATTTACAGTATGCGCATCGCTTTTACAACTTCAAGGGTGAAGCCCAGTACCTGCACGGCCATACCGGTCATCTGACTATTGAAGTCGAAGATACCATCAACGCCGGGGTAAATATGGTTTTTCCCTGCAACGAGATTCAGAAAACGGCCTGGGATGTGCTGAAGAACTTCGATCATGCCACTATCCTGCGCCAGGATGATCCGCTGCTGCCGGCTCTGCTGGATGTTTATGAAAAGCAGGGCATCAGAAACGGCGCACCGACCAACACGATGAAGGGTGAAGCCTTTAAAACAGAGCTTGCCACCGCTTATCCGGAATGCCGGCTGGTCGTCACCAAGGAAACGATGACGGTCGAAGGAATGATCAAGATTGTCTATGATCTGCTCAAGGACAAACTGAATATCGTCAAGCTGACCTTCACCAGCGGTGTCAACGCTGCCATCCAGGAGTATGCAGCCGGCAAATCGATTGAACGCTGCCCGCTGTGCGGCATCGCCCTGGATGAAAACGGCGTCTGCCCTAAATGCGGCTACCGCAAACAGTAATACAAACAATTAATTATTGAATCAGGCCAGCTGTTCTGGCCTGATCAGAGCCGCCGGAGTCTATGCGAATAGAGCCGGCGGTTTTTCTGTGCCCCGGGCTGTTTTTAGTATTTATGCGCCAGATTGAAATATGTTGTTGTAAAATGCATATTTAGCATATAATAGGGCAATAATTATGTTAAATCGATACAAAAATATTGATTATTTATTAAATTTAGGACATTATATGCGTGAAAGAATACACCGGATCTGCCCTAACAATTGAAAAGGAACCACCGAGGCGAAATAACAATATGAAGGTAAGCTACAAGAGGCTTTGGAAACTGCTGATTGACCGGAGAATGCGTAAAAAGGAATTAAAAGAGCAGGCCGGCTTAAGTCCGTATGTCATGACCCAGCTCGGCCACGACCGGAATGTGAATACCCAGGTGCTGTGCCGCATCTGCTCGGCTCTGGATTGCCGCATTGAAGACATTGTTGAGTTTATCCCGGAAAAGCGCTGATTAAAAAGGACTGCCTGACGGCAGCAAGCAGCAGCGCACAAGGAGGCCCGGCTATGAAAAGGTCTTTGCTGATTGTTGATGACATCAGTACAAACCGCCAGATTCTGCGAAGAATTCTCTGTGACGAATACGAAATATACGAAGCCAAAGACGGCATCGAGGCTTTAGAAGTGATGGAGCATAACTATCAGAGCCTTTCAGCCGTGCTGCTGGATCTTTCCATGCCGGTCATGGACGGCTTTGCGGTGCTTAAACGGATGAACAGCTCCACCCGGCTGCAGCAGATTCCGGTTATTGTGACAACCGGTCAGACTGAGGACGCTTCAGAAGTAAAGGCTCTTAAAATGGGGGCCAGCGACTATGTATCCAAGCCCTATAATCCGGCTATCATCAAGCAGCGGGTTGAAAATGCCATCAACCTGCGGGAAAATGCCGCCACTATCAATGAACTGCAGCGGGACCGGCTGACCGGCCTTTACAACCGCAATACTTTTTTTGAAAAAGCAGCCGAGATGATTGCGGCCAAGCCGGCCGGCTACTATGTCATGTCCTGTTTTGATATTGATAATTTCAAGGTCATTAACGATCAGTACGGCACGGCCAAGGGCGATACCGTGCTGCGCTTTATCGCCAAGGTTTTCAAGGAAGGCTTTGAGGCGACGGGCGGGTTATGCTGCCGGATGATGGCTGATAACTTTGCGATAGTCTATCCGTGCAGTTTTATGAATTCAAAGGAAATTGAAGAGCTGCGTAAAAAGGCGGCGGTTCTGGACGGCTCCATTCAGCCGATTGCTTTCAGCATCGGCCGCTACATCATAGATGATCTGTCCCTTTCCGTAAGTGCCATGTATGACCGCGCCTCCCTGGCTGAGGATTCGATAAAAGGACTGTATGATCAGACCATCATCCAGTTTTCTGATTCCATGCGCGATGATCTTCTGCTGCAGCAGCAGATTGTCAATGACATGAAACCGGCTTTGGAAAGAGGCGAATTTGAGGCATGGTTCCAGCCACAGTATAATCACGCCCTCGACCATCTGGTCGGGGCCGAGGCTCTGGCCCGCTGGCGGCATCCGACAAAAGGGATGATTTCACCAGGAGTGTTTGTTCCCATTTTTGAAAAGAACGGATTTGTTTATGAATTGGATAAGTACATCTGGGAGCAGACCTGCTCTATGCTGCATAAATGGATTGCCGAAGGCCGCAATCCGCTGCCTGTATCCGTCAATATCTCCCGCTATGATGCCTTCCGCGAAGATCTGATTGATACACTTTCCAATCTGATTGATAAATACAAGGTCCCGGTCAGCCTGCTCCGGCTGGAAATAACCGAGTCGGCTTTCTCGACGGGGACCCGCCAGATCATTGAAGTTGTCAAGCGGCTGATTGCCCTGGGCTTTATTGTGGAGATTGATGACTTTGGCAGCGGCTATTCGTCGCTCAATACGCTGAAAGATGTTCCGGCCCAGGTAATAAAGCTGGATATGAAGTTTTTGGAAAGCACTAATGAATCCCAGCGCGGCGGCAGTATTATTGAATCAATCGTGCGGATGGCTAAATGGCTCAATATGACCGTAATTGCCGAAGGGGTGGAAACCAGCCAGCAGGCTGATTTCTTGAAATCAATCGGCTGTTTTCTGGTGCAGGGCTATTTATACTCCCGTGCCCTGCCACAGACCGACTATGAAAAGCTGGCCGCAGCCAGTGAAAAACAATTTGTGACGGCGGCCGTTGAAACAGTCGATAATCTGAACAACAATAACTTCTGGAACCCTGAATCCATTGACACGATGATGTTCAACAGTTATCTGGGCGGGGCCTGCATTCTGGAATACAACAGCGGCAAGATCGAACTGATCCGGGCCAACGACAAGTATATCAAGGTTATCGGCAGCGCCGGCATGACCATGGAAGATGCGCTCAAACTGAACTGGAGCGAATATATGGATGCCGCCAGCCGGCAGGCTTTAGACGAACTGCTGAACGAAAAGATCGGCGCCGGCGAGGAAAAGGTTTTTGATTTTGTCTTTACCAATCTGCCGGGCTGTGCCGAAAAGACCTACCTGCGTTCGACGATGCGGGTAATAGCCAAAGCCGGCCCGCGCGTACTGATCTACTGCAACAATGAAAACATCACCGAGCAGCGGCTGGCCGAGCAGAAGAAACAGGAAACGACCGAGCAGCTGCAGTTTCTGGAAAGCGTGGCCCACGAACTGCTCAACCAGCAGAACACCAGTGCCGGAATAAATATGCTGCTGGACCGGGTGCTGAATCACTTTGCCGCTGACCGCTGCTACATCTTTGAGTTTGATTACCATAAACAGGTTGTCAACAATACTTATGAACTGTGCGCTCCCAATGTGACGGCCGAAAAATCCCGGCTGCAGAATGTGCCGCTGGATGAAATACCCTACTGGCTGCATGCTTTTGACAAGCGCCGCTCTGTCACCATCGATTCGGTTGACGGACTTGACGAGGACCGGCAGGAAAAAGAACTGCTGCAGGCCCAGAATATTACTTCCCTGCAAGCCATGCCGCTGGTGCAGAATGGCCGGGTCATCGGCTTTCTGGGAATTGATAATCCCAAGCAGCATCAGAGTCAGTTTGACAGTCTGACCGCCTTGGGTGACTATGCCAATGTTCTGATTAACCGGCGTGACTCCAATGAGGAGATCAGCAGTGAGAACCAGGAAAAGCTGGCTATCATGGACGGAATACCCGGCGGCTTTGTGCGGATGCAGGTTCGCTCTGACGGCCTGCCGGTTCCGCTGTTTTTCAGTGAGGGTCTTAAGAATCTGCTGAATATGAATCAGGCCGAAATGGCCGCCCTGTACGGCAATGACTGCATGGCCGGAGTGCATCCGGATGATCTTGTCATGGTCCGCCGCGAAATCGCCCGCATTATTGAGCAGGGTGAAGGCAGCAATATCCGCTATCGTTTGTAGAAGGGCGGCGGAGGCTATGTCTGGGTCACCATTTTTGGCAAGGTCCAGACCAGCCGGTCCGGAGCCCGCTATATGAATATTTACTATGTCGATTCAACCGAGCAGAAGAAGCAGGAAGATATCCAGATTGAACTGCTGGATAATCTGCCCTGCGGCGCCGCCCTGTTTGAAGTTAAGGGAAGCAAACTGTCAATAATCCATCTGAACCGCCACTACTGGGAACTGGTCCGCCGGAAGCCTCTTAAAGTCGAAGATATCGATATAAAGCAGAGTGTTCATCCCGATGACTGCCATCTGATTGATGAAGAGATAGAGGCGGCGCTGTGCCACAAGCGGGATGCGGCCTGCAACATCCGGATTGCGGACGGTCACGGCAGCTATCAGCTGTTTCATGTCAGCGGCCGGTTTGTCGAGCAGAATAACGGCCGCCGGATCCTGTGCGCAGCTTTCTACCTGTACGGCAATACCGCGATAAAAACCCAGGAGCTGCTGCCGGTGGTTCTGGGGGCCATCATGGAATCCACCAGTGACCTTTCCTTTGTTAAAACCAGCGACCTGCGCTACCTGTGCTCCAGCAATGCTTTTGCTAAAATGGTGGGCTATGGCAGCGGCAAAGAGATTGTCGGCAAGAGCGATTATGACCTGTTCAGTCCGGAAATTGCGGAAAAATACCGTCAGGATGATGAAAGCCTGCTGAAAACCGGCCGGGCCATCATTGATTTCATAGAGAATCTGCCAGCTGAAGATGGCACACCCCGCTATTCGCGGACTTCTAAATATCTATTAAAGGATGGCACCGGCAGCGTTGTCGGACTGTACGGCGTCGGCCGGGATGTCACGGCCGAATTAGCCATGACCGAAAAACTGCGGATCAGTGAAGAAGCTTACCGGCTGGCTACCCAGCATACCGGCAGCACGGTCTGCCGTTTTGATGTGGCCGGCCGCATTCTGACTATGCCTCCGGAAGTTGCCCAGAAGCGCGGTCTGCCCCAGCAGATTGAAAACATGCCCGACAGCATTCTTAACATGGGCATCATTATGCCGGAAAACGAAAAGACCTACCGCAGCTTCTACCAGCAGATTATTGACGGGGCCAAAACCGGAAGCATGGTTTTCCAGCTCAAGACCCAAAAAGGCGTCTGCTGGCAGGAGGAACATTTCTCTACTATTTTCTCCAATGGCAAGCCCAAGTTTGCGGTCATCTCCTATTCCGATGTGACGGAGCGGCAGGAGCAGCAGCTGCTCAGCAAGAAGTGGCAGCAGTCGCTGCATGATAAAAACCCTGCTGATTATACCCTGTTCCGCTGCAATATCAGTCATTTTTCAGCCACGGATACCCAGCAGGGAGGTCTTCTGTCCATCAATATGAATCTGGAAAAGCAGACCTTCAACCAGGGCACGGCTGAATATGCCGGTCGGTTTGTCTATGAGCCGGACCGGACCGCCTATATCGCCCTGCTTAATTCAGATACCCTGCTGGCCGGCTATTACCGCAACAACCGCTACTGGACGATGGAATACCGGGAGATTGTCTCGGCCCAGGAATTCCGCTGGCTGAAACTGACGGTAGAACTTGTTGAATA
This sequence comes from uncultured Erysipelotrichaceae bacterium, assembly GCA_964436975.1. Taxonomy (GTDB): domain Bacteria; phylum Bacillota_I; class Bacilli_A; order Erysipelotrichales; family Erysipelotrichaceae; genus CAYTET01. The sequence goes on along the minus strand of CAYTET010000040.1, from coordinate 6,132 downwards.
CCCCAACTCCAGCGATGTTGAGGCATATCTGATGTATGAAAACATCGATCAGGAAAAAAAGGCGGCCCTGCAGATAAAGGAACATGCCGAAACCGATGCCCTGACCGGCATACTGAACCGGTCGGCATTTGCGGAGAAAATGGATCTGCGGCTTAATCAGCGGGCCGCCGACAAGCTGTGCGCCCTGCTGATTCTGGATCTTGATGATTTTAAAAGGCTGAATGACCAGTATGGCCATATGGTGGGTGACAACGCCTTAGTTGAAGTCGGACAGCGGCTGCAGGCCTCCCTGCGTCCGTTTGATCTGGTCGGCCGGCTGGGCGGCGACGAATTCATTGTCTTTATCAGTGATCTGCCGGACATTGATGTCATTGACCGGCGGGCCAAAGTTATCTGCGATATGATCAGTCCGGTCTTTGAGTGCGGGGTTTACCTTTCAGCCAGTGTGGGCATTGCGGTTTCGCCGGATGACGGCAACGACTTTGCGATTCTGTATCAAAAAGCGGATATCGCTCTTTACCGGGCCAAGCGGGCCGGCAAGAATCATCATGCCTTTTTTGGCCAGGATAATGATAAATTCGCTGATGAATAAAATGAGCAGGGGGTTGGGAAGATGGAGAATACAGCGCTTCTGAAGAAACTTAAGGAATATGGTGCCGATATGGCCGGCATCACTGACCGCTTTGTCGGGGACAGTGCCTTTTATGAATCATGTTTCCGGCAGTTTCTGGCTGATGACAGCTTTGCCGCTTTAAAAACGGCGCTGGCGGCTTCTGATTATCCGCAGGCCTTTACCGCTGCCCATGCTCTGAAAGGGCTGTGCGGCAATATGGGTGTTACGCCCTGTTATCAGGCCGTCTGTGCCCTGGTCGAAGCCCTGCGGGTGGCTGACTATGCCGGCGCGGCGGCTTTGGCGGCTTCTGTCTGGCAGCAGTATGATCTTCTGCAGAAAATGCTGGCGGCCGCTGATCAGGAAAAAGCGGCCCTGCCGGATGAACGTAATCGTTGAAACTTAGCTTTTGAACCGGGAGCACCTTATGATCCTATTTCATAAAAAAGAGGCCGCCAAAGACGGTTTGACCGTCCAAAAAGCCAATGCCGGATCGGACCGGCTGATTATCATCACTATTGCGGCTCTGCTGGCCGCCGTCGTGGCCGTCGGAGTCACTTTTAACCGTGTCATTGTCAACTACCGCACCACCACGGTCAGCGAAAGCGTCTCCCATCTGACGGAGATCAATCAGGAACTGCAGCGCTACATCGAATCTAAAATCGAAGAAGACTGGAACACCACCTCCAGCATTGCCAACAGCCTGAACAGCATGGATAATCCGTCGGATGATGATCTGCTGGCCTTTTTAGGCCGGGAGAAGAGCATATGGAATGTCGACAATATAACCCTCTATACAGCCAACGGGGTGGCCGTAAACGCTGACGGCACGGTCCCGGCCAATGATGTGGCATCGGAAACCATCACGGCTGCCCGCCGCTCCGGCTCATATATGACCATCAATGATTCAACAATAATCTATGTGATTATGATAAATTCTTCGGTGTGCTATCATGACCTGCCGGTCGTAGCGGTAGCCGTAGTCCAGGATTTAAGTTCGTTTCTGGATAATATGAATATATCCTCTTTTGACGGCGTCGCTTATCTGTACCTGACCCAGGCTGACGGCACGGTTGTCAGCAAGATGTCTCACCAGAGTGCTGCCGGTGTTTATAATATCGTGCCGCTTCTGCAGAAGAGTGTCCTTGAACCGCTTTCGGACAGCAGCACCGATGATATGCTGACTTCTTCCGGCAGCGCCGTCTTTTTGCGACAGCTGGACAACGGCGACCAGTATGTGGTCTGCACGCCTGTTCAGACCGGCTACGAGCAGATGAGGCTTTTCTACTTTGTGCCCGTCCAGGCTGTCAACCAGACTACTGACAGCTTTTCCAACTCCATTGTGTTACTGAGTATCGTTGTTATTTCGGCTTTTTCCGTCGGCGCTATTCTGCTGTTCCTTTTCCTTTATCGGACCCGCAAAAAGCAGTTCAACCAGGCCATTGCGGTCAGGGAGCATATGCTTGATCTATTGGTCCAGAACTCTAAGTCGGCTTTTGCCCTGCTGACCGTCAGCCAGAGTGAACCATTGTTCTGTTCAAGCAATGTGGAAAAGATAATCGGAGAGCCTTTCTGCAATCTGAAAAAAACAGCGGAAGGCTACCAGGTTACGACCAGTTCGACGGCCGCTACGGAAACCATCAGCAATATCAATGCCCAGCTGAAAGACTGGGATGGCAGAACCGAATTCCGCAGCGCCTTCATCCGCAATCCGGCCGCCCGCCAGCCGTCTTATTTTGAGGTTCAGATCTTTCCGGTTGAAGACAGCCAGCTCCGGGATAGTTACATCGCCATTGCCCAGGACGTCACCCCGCTGTATAACCGCCAGCAGGCCGTGGCTGAGGCTTTGGCTATGGCCGAACAGGCCAACCAGGCCAAGACCCGTTTCCTTTCCAACATGTCGCATGATATCCGCACCCCGATGAATGCCATCGTCAATATGACTGAATTTGCCCGGGAGAGCATCGGCCAGCCGGATCAGCAGCTGGTCTATCTCAATAATCTAAGCGAATCAGCCGCACATCTGCTGCAGCTGATCAATGATGTGCTGGATATGAGCCGGATTGAAAGCGGCAAGCTTGTCGTTGCTTCGGCGCCTTTTAATATGAGGGATGAACTGGAGCGGATTGCCGACATTGTCCGGCCGCTGTGCGCGGTGAAAAACCAGCATTTTGAAACCGACTTTACCGCCATCAGCAATACCGCGGTGCTGGGTGATCAGGTCAAGCTGTCCCAGATTCTGCTCAACCTGCTGTCCAATGCCAACAAGTTCACTCCTGACGGCGGTTCAATCCGCTTTACCGCCGCGGCTTTGACGGCCCTGCGGGAGAATCTGGTCAATGTCCGCTTTGAAGTCAGTGACAGCGGCGTCGGCATTGCTGAAGAAAACCAGAAGCGCATTTTCGAGCCGTTTGCCCGGGTTGATGATGAAAAAACCAGCAAGGTGGAGGGAACAGGCTTGGGCCTTTCCATCTGCCACAGCTATGTTGCCGCCATGGGCGGAACGATCAGCTGCCGCAGCGAACTTGATAAAGGAAGCACTTTTACCGTGGAGCTGTTTTTCCGCAAGAGTGAGGCGGCTGTATCTGCCGGCGGCCCAGACGAGACGGTCAGCGGAACTCCTTTTGCCAGCCGGCGCTGTCTGCTCTGCGAAGATAACAAGATCAATCAGACCATTGCCGCCAAACTGCTGACCCAGCTGGGTTTTGCGGTAGAAACGGCGGCCGACGGCCGGCAGGGAACCGAAATGTTTATCCGGTCAGCCCCGGACTATTACGATGTGATTTATATGGACATCCAGATGCCTGTTGTCAATGGCTATGAGGCGGTCAGAATAATCCGCCAGAGCAGCCATCCCCAGGCTCTGACAATACCGGTGATAGCCATGACGGCGGATGTTTTCACCAAGGATATTGAAAAGGCCCGCACGGCCGGGATGAACGGCCATCTGGGCAAACCGCTGCTGAAAAACGAATTATATCAGACGACTGAAAGGATACTTGGCAGCAAAGGAGACAGTTATGAAAAAGGCAGTTAAGATACTTGTCGGGATAGCGGTGATGCTGTCCTTTCTAGCCGGCTGCGGCAGTAAAAAAGAAACCGTTGGCATTGCGGCCGATGAAATCATGACCTACCGCCGGCTTGATCAGAGCAAGACCACCCTGGTGGTCAGCCGCAGCGGCAATATTGACATCGGGCCGCTGGCGGCCGAATTTGAAAAGCTCAATCCGGATATTCAGGTCGTCTGCCTGGATATTTCCGGCGGCAACACCACGGCCACACCGGTTGAAGACTGGCTGGCCAACGGCCTGGCTCCGGATGTCATGTTCTGGAGCAGCAATCTTATTTCAGATGCGGCCGTAAAGAAATACTTTACCAATCTTTCCACCAGCTCCTACGTCGACTGTTACCAGTCCCAGGCGCTTAATGGTGTGGCCATCGACGCTAATGTGTACTGTCTGCCCTGTCCGTCAGATGTGCAGTGCATGATCTACAACAAGACTCTTTTTGAACAGTACGGCTGGTCGGTGCCGGCGACTTTTGATGAGTTTGTCGCCTTATGCGATCAGATAACCGCCGATACCGGCGGCAGTGTTCAGCCCTGGAATCCCAATGCCAAATATTCCAATGAGATACTGACGGTCATGGAAGGATTTGTTTACCAGCAGCTGCTGGCCGGAGCCGATAACCGCAGCTGGTATGACCAGATCATCACCGGCAGCGGCTCTTTATCCGAGCATCTGCAGCCGCTGTACCAGGTCATTGAAACTTTAGTCGAGCATGGCATTCTCAAGAATGAGTATTTTACCTACAGCGCCACTTCGCGCAGCCGGGAATTTCAGAACGGCCAGATCGCCATGATTAACTATAAAGCGACGGCCTTTGAATCGGATGTCTATGAATTCGGGTTTATGCCGTTTCCCACAACCCAGGGCGAGCTGGGCTATGTCTGCAATGCCTACAGCGCGGTAGTCGGCGTGCCGGTTAAAAACACCAGCAAAAAAGTCGCCGCTGCCATCGACCGTTTCCTGACTTTTCTCAGTTCGGCCCAGGGCCAGCAGATCTTCATCGGCAATTCGCTGCAGATCAGCAATGTCAAAGGTGTGACCGCCAATGACAGCGGCGCCTTGGCCCAGCTGCAGCCGGCTATTGATCAGGGCCACCAGTTCTCCCTGCTGGATTTTATCGGAGTCGGTGTTACGGTCAATTTCCATCTGACCGCTGATGCTCAAAACATCACTGCCCACAACAAAACGGCTGAGCAGTGCCTGCAGGAACTGGCGGACAATCCCTTTACCGCCAATGATGCGGCACCGGCCACCGCCAGTGAAGTAATCGGCAGTGCGGCCGCGGATTTTACGATTCTGCAGACATCTTTCTGCATGGCGGATATGTACCGCCAGAGTGCGGATGCCGATATCGGCTTAATTGCCAATAATGTGGCCTACCGGGGCAACCTGATGCGCATTTTCAAAGGCGATCTGACAGCGGGAGACATCAGCAGTCTGTTGCCGCGCTCGCTGGCCAATGGTTCGACACTGCTAAAGGTAACCATGACCGGGGCCCAGCTGCTGCAGGCGTTGAATGATCCGCTGGGAGCGGATGACAAGACGGCTGACTGCATCTATGCCTACAGCGGCCTGAAATGTGAAGTGGCACCCTGGAATGAACTGGGCAGCCGCTACCTTACGGTTACGCTGGCCGACGGCAGTCCGCTGGAAATGGATCACCTTTATACGGTAGCCTGTTTCAGCGGCACTGTTTTTGATAAATACATTACGGAAACGGTTCAGACTTATCCCGGCAGCTGGCAGCAGCTGATGACAGCCTGGCTGCAGGAAAACAGCCCCATTGCCCCGGCGGATGACGGCCGGATCAGTCTGGTGTGGGACTGAAAACGAATGTTATCTGAACAGATGTTTTTAAAGCGGGCTTAACAAAAGAGGAGTGATCGTCCCGTTTATTCCGGCATATGAAAGAAGGTGTCTTTATGGAAGAGAATCTGGTAAAGGCCAGTCAGCAGGATGAAGCCGAACTGTACCGGCAGATTGCTTACCGGTCGACGGTAGGCATATATGTGGTTGGCAAGGATGACGGCCGGCTGCTTTTTGCTAACCAGGCCATGCACCGCTTTATGCGGTCAGATGATTATTGCGGCAAGGTCTGTTACCGGTATCTGCAGGGCTTTGACAGTCCGTGTCCTTTCTGCGTGCCTTTTAACGGCCGGCAACTGGGCATAACCCATGAAGTATACATTCCCAAAGAAGACCGCTATTATGCCGTAGTGAGCGAGCAGATAAACTGGAAGGGCCTTGAAGCTTACATCGAATACATTACCGAAACAACCCGGGAAGTTAAAACCCGGCAGTCCGAACAGCAGCTGGAAGACCAGAAGCAGCTGGTTATGGAGCAGACCGCCGTGGGACTGGCCAGCCTGAAAGTTGAAGCAGGCCGCATTGAGCTGGTTTATGCCTCGAAATCATAAAATTTCGGGCGTGCCGATGACATAAATTGAATATGGA
>CAYTET010000039.1:0-19983 GCA_964436975.1 uncultured Erysipelotrichaceae bacterium | reverse complement strand
ATAAGTGTTGAATTTTGACTGCATGTTTTGGTTATTTTCTACTTGCATTTAACAAAGGTTTTTTCTGCTCCTCCCAAGAGCAAAGCATTTTATGCATTATTTTTGCAAGAAGTGTTTTTCCCGACCCCCGCTGGCCCACAATCAGTGTGTTTAAGCCCTTGGGGGGATATATAACAGCAGCTTTGGCTTGGGACACACATTTTCTCAAACTACCGTCATATCCAATAAACAATCGGTAATCTTCATAATCTCTTTTAAAACTATCTTTGTAGAAATAACGGACCGGTCTAGTGCTAGTTTTTGTTGCCTTATCTTCAGTTACCAACTCGTTCAACAGTGCACTTGCATGAGTTCGTTGGATGGATAGATTTTCAGCAACATCACCAGTTGTTAACCCTTTACTAATATTAGAGTTGCTCTGTAAACATAAAATTTTCAGAACCTGATCCTTATTAGTCTGTCTCATATATTTCTCCCCCACTTTAAAATGTGTATGATAAACACGCAAATCGAAAGTGTATAATGTAAAGCGGTTTCATTATGTACACTAAATCTTTCATTTCGATTTTAAATAGAACTCACTAATAAATAAAGGCGCAATTACACTTTTAGTGTACATCTTATCAGCTTTGTGTACACTTTTTTACGAAAACATAATAAAAATATTGTTTTACAAATTATTTTTTACTTTATGACAACATCTTTTGTCTAATCTTTTACCTTCTTTTGTTATTTCGGTCGGTACCATATTAGCTTTTTATGATTCTTCTACCAACTGGTATAATTACAACCATTTTGAACCATAAGACAATTATTACTATTCTGACTAATCATCATACAAATAATAAAAGGTCAGCCTTTGTGGGACAGACCTTTAGAGCAAGTTTTATTTTCAAACACGGCTTATGAATTCTTTATTACAATATTGCGGACCACTTCGGCCACATCTTCACAGGCGTCATAGCAGTCTTCCATTTTATCGTAGGTATCTTTCCAGGCCACAAATTCCGGCAGATTGCTGCTGCGGTTGTCCGCAAACAGATTATGCATGGCCTTCAGATAGTATTCATCACCATCTTCTTCCAGCTTTGTTATCTGTTCAATCAGTGTGATCATAACTTCCGGCTGCTTGAACTGATGAAAATGATTCATCAGTTCCCTGGTCTTTGTAACAATGGAAACCATTCCGTCCATTATTGTATTGGCATCGCTGCGGCAGGTGCGGATATTATACATATACAGGTGCAGCGGCAGATCATCAATGCCATCGGCGATGTTATCGCACAGATCCGCCAGTTTCATGATGTCTTCCCGGTCAATCGGCGGCAGAAATTCCCGCATCAGCTGTTCCAACATCTGCCGCTTCAAATCGTCAGCCCGGTGCTCCAGCATATGCACTTCATGAATCAGGGCTTGCAGTTTATCAGCATAAAAGCGGGCAATCGACATCTGCACAATCACTACTTCCTGCTCACACAGATCCAGGACCTGGGCAAAATAATCAAAGTAATCTAATTCTTTTTTTCTTTTTCCTACCAGCATGTTGTTACCTCGCTTTTCCTAAAATACCAGCATAAACACTTTAACCATGATAAATGACAGCAGGCCGCAGCCCGGAAAAGTCAGCAGCCAGGTCAAAACCATATCTTTGACAGTGGACCAGTTGACCTGCTTCATGCTGCGGGCCGCCCCTACTCCCATAATAGAAGTTGTCTTGGTATGCGTAGTTGATACCGGCAGACCGGTAAAGCAGGAAAGGGCCAGGCAGATTGTCGCCGCCAGATCGGAAGCAAACCCCTGCCAGTCTTCCAGTTTGACCATGCCTAAGCCGACTTCCTTGATGATGTTCATCCCGCCCACTGAAGTGCCGATGCCCATTGTAGCAGCACACAGCAGAATCAGCCAGAACGGAGCCGCTATAGCCGTGGCTTCACTCTGACCCTGGGCTAAAAACATTCCCAATAAAAATACTCCCATAAACTTCTGGCCGTCCTGGGCTCCGTGCATAAAAGCGGCCCCGGCCCCGGCACCGATCTGGGCATATTTGAAAAATTTGCGGGTCTTTGGCTTTTCCATATTGCGGCATATTCTGACAATCAGTCTGGCAAAGATAAATCCCAACGCAAATCCCAGAAATGTTGACAGCAGCAGGCCGTAGATTACCTTGATCCATTCGGCGCCGTTAATACCGCTTAATGAATTATGCATGGCAATGGCCGCTCCGGATAGCCCGGAAATTAAAGCATGGCTTTCTGACGTTGGGATGCCGAATTTTGAAGCCAGTGAAGCCCAGCAGACAATTGCCACCAGCGAAGCGCATAAAGCTATCAGGGCTTCCGAGGCATTGCCGGAAAAATCAACCATGTTGTATATGGTTTCAGCTACTTTCTGATTGATGGCCGTCATGACAAACAGGCCGGCGCAGTTGCAGACAGCCGCCATCAGAATGGCCGGTCTGACCCGGATGGCCCGGGTGGTAATGCAGGTGGCAATGGCATTGGGCGCATCGGTCCAGCCATTGACAAAGATAACCGCTAACGTCAGCACCACCGTGATTATCAGGGCCGGATACTGTAACATAAGCCGGCAAAACTGCAGCAGTGAAATACTGTCCATGTCTCCTCCGTTGATTTGAATTTGTATTACCCGTTTGTGCAACGTTATTTTCCTGCTGAAGCAGCGCTTTTCTGTAAAATCGCTGTAAAGTCATAATACCATATTTTGCGGCATCCATAAAAACGATGGCCGCGCTGATCTACGTAAAAGGCTAACTGCCGCAATATCGGCCGTCCGGCCAAATGTCCTTTATGTTATCATTATGTCATGTCCTACAAACTTATCGCCTGTGATCTTGATGAAACCCTGCTGACCAGCCGCCATACGGTCGGCCTGAAAGACCGCCAGACTATTATTAACGTCCAGAAAGCCGGGGTAAAATTTGTCTGTGCGACCGGCCGGGGCTTTACCACCGTCTATCAGACCCAAAAGGAACTCGGCCAGTATAATAAGGCCGGCTGCTATACTATCGGCTTTAACGGCGGCACCCTGACGGAAAACAGGGATAACCGTCTTTTGTACTATCAGGGCCTCAGCTACGAAACCGCCAGCGCCCTGTTTAATTACGGCCTGCAGTTTGATGTCTGCCTGCATGCCTACACCAAAGATACAGTCTACATCTGCCGGCCCAAGGAATATGAACTGCAGTGTCTGCAGGGCCGGATGGGCTATACCATAATCGGTGACAGTATTGATTTTCTTAAAGACCAGCCCATCGTTAAGGTGCTTTACATGAATCAGTCCTATGACTATCTGCAGGCAATCCATAAGAAAATGGGCACCATGACAGCGGACCTGGATGTCAGCTACTCTTCCAACCGCTATCTGGAATTCAACCATAAAGGCGTCAATAAGGGCGCCGGCCTGATCCAGCTGGCCAGACTGCTGGATATTGACATCAGCCAGACCATCGCCATTGGCGACAACATCAATGATCTGCCGATGATTCAGGCCGCCGGGCTGGGCGTCGGAGTAGCCAACACCCTGACTCAGATGAAAGACCAGTGTGATTATCTCTGCCAGGCGGACTGCGAACATGATCCGGTCAGTGAAGTAATTGAACGCTTTATACTTAACAGACAATAAAAGGAGATTCTATATATGAAATACGATTTCCCGAAAGTAGATCTGCATTTTCATCTTGACGGCTCGATGCTGCCGGAAGTGACCTGGAAGCTGGCCAATGAGCGCGGCATTGCTCTGCCGGCTGACAGCCTGGAAGGCTTCCGCAAATACAACGCGGATACGGCTGACTGCCAGGATGTCATGGAGTATCTGAGCCGCTTTGATCTTTCCACAGCCATTCTGCAGGATCATGATGCCCTGGCCGAAAGTGCCTATACCATTATCAGACACATTGCCCAGCAGGGCTTATGCTATGCTGAGATCCGCTTTGCCCCCCAGCTACACACCCTGAAGGGAATGAGCCAGAATGATGCCGTTATAGCTGTTTTAGACGGTGTTAAGCAGGCTGAAGCGGAATGCCCCTCCATTAAGATTGGAATCATTCTGTGCTGCATGATCATGGCCGGCCAGGACAACACCGCCGCCAATCAGCAGACCGTCGCTCTTACCGAACAGTGGCTGGGCAAGGGAGTCGTTGCTGTCGATCTGGCCGGAGCGGAAGATTCAGTGCCGTTTGAAAGCTATGCCGGCCTGTTTACGGAATATCATAAAAAGGGGCTGCCTATGACCATTCACGCCGGCGATAACGGCAAGCCGGCCAATGTTGCCACGGCCATTGACTGGGGCGCCAGCCGGATTGGCCACGGCCACCGCTGCTGGGAAAACCAGCAGATTGTTCAAAAGGTCATTGCCAATAATGTGGCCTTGGAAATCTGTCTGACCAGCAACATCCAATGCAAGACCGAGCCGTCCTATTGCCAGCACCCGGCCAAAAAACTCTATGATGCCGGCGTTAAAGTCACGCTCAATACCGATAATATGGTTCTGGCCAATATCTGTCTGGATGATGAATATGACAAAGCTATTTCAGAATTAGGCTTTACCTACAATGATATTATCAGAATGAACATTAATTCTATTGAATCTTCCTTCATGCCGGCCGAAGAAAAACCGGCCTACATTGCCAGATTACAGGCCTGCCTGAAGTAAAGCCGGCCGAAAGATCAGTCTTTCAGAAACCAGTGTTCTAAAGTTTTATTTTCCAGTATCCCGACTTTCGGGAGCCCACTCTTTCTATATAGCCGGCGGCAGTTAATGAGCTTAAGGCTCTTTGAACTGTTATGGCTGATTTATGGAGAACCGATGCGGCCTGTTTTACTGAATAGACGATTTTTTCACCTTTTACCAGCTGATAAACGGCGTTTTCAGTCAGTGAAAGACCGTCAATAATCTCATCAGCGGCTTCGTCACGAAGAGCGGTATACCGCTGCAGCATAATCGTTTCTCTTCTTATAAAAGTAAAGGAAAAGCCGGATCCTTCATTCCGGTATTCATATTTAACACCCTGCCGGCTGCACAGGTCGAAAACTCGTCTGAAGCCGGTACCAAAAGTTTCAATCATTTTATTTTTGTACAGGGTCAGGGCAATCAGCGGATTTCTTAGCTTTGAACCCAGCTTGCCGCTGGCAAAATCAGCGGGATCACTGTTCAGGGCTATTGTCCCCGGATTATAAATCCTAACCTCATGCGGTGAAATTGTTATTTCATTGCAGTCTCCGGCAGTTACTCTCATGTGAGCAAAACTGTTTACAACAATCTCCCGAATCGCCTCCAGGGGAATCTCCGGTTCCTCTTTTCGTTCAATGCCCTCTATTACGGCATTGAAGTTAAGCGCGCTCACTATATATTTGTAAGCCTGGTCAATACATTCAAAGATATTGCCGTCAAACTGCCGGTTATCGATGAAAGCCAGTTTTTCATCACTGGCAAAGCGGGCCAGTTTGATCATCAGAGGTTTTTACTTGGCAAAAAGATAATAGCCGGCTTTGTTGCAGCGGCCATCGGTCATCAGACCGAGTCTGGTCATGGCATCTTCGACCGATACATAGCGGTAATTCATCCGGTTTTCTTCATTGGCTGTGTCAACAAAGCTGATCAAAAGATCTTCATCAATATCCGCCGCGCCAAATAAGGTTAGTTCGTTTTCCCATGCCGAATAGGTTATATCCTTATTCTGAAAGTATTTTGCCAGCTCCTTTGATGTCATTTCAAGATCCTGATCAGCGCTTCTTTTATAGTATCTTCCATATGCTGAATACGGAGTGTCATTGCCATAGGCTTCCAGGGCAATAATCGTTTTATCGTCTTCGGGAAGCACTGTTACTCTTGGGTTAATTAATGGCTTTAAATGCCATTTCGCCTCATTGACAATGTCTGTTGTGGTTTTAGCCCCGATCGGCTGGCCAAAAACCGAACCGTCATTGCGAATGCCAAAATAAACAGTGCCATGGTTTCTTTTATTAAGCATTGATGAAAGAGAGATTACACCTTCCTTAAGTTCACTTGTCGTTTTCTTGAACTCTATCTCTTCAGTTTCTCTTTTTAGAATCCGGCTTCTCCTTCCCGCTTTATTACATCTTATTTATATCTTCATACTATCATTTTAATATCATTACTTACTTGTAACCCTGTTTATGTCCTTTTTATCATATAGTCATTAATAAACGCTTCACCTATTTACTCCATCCGCAGACTGATTGCATGCTGTCATTCTGTCTTTAGATTGGCACTGCTGACAAAAAAACAGCAGGTGTTAACTGCTGTTAGAGAGCATGATTATTAGTCTATTGCTTATTTCAGGCCGAGGCTGATCAGCCAGTCGGCTATTTCATCCGAACTGGCCTTATTAAGCAGACGGCCCTGCTGCCAGTCAGCGGCGGGGCTGGAAGGCTGCAGTTTGCTGACCGTCAGGCCCAGATCACTGCCCCCGGAAGTGGCAAAGGGGATAATTTTCTTGCCGGCAAAATTGTATTTTTCCAGAAAGGTGTTGATAATGGTCGGCGCCTGATACCACCAGATGGGAAAGCCGACGAATACCGTGGTGTAATCCGGTGACGGCAGCGGATTGTCTTCAATGGCCGGCCGGCTGACAGGGTTCTTCATTTCGACAGAACTGCGGCTGGCCGCGTTGTTCCAATTCAGATCCGCCGCTGTATATTTGACGGCCGGTTTGATTTCAAACAGATTGCCGCCGCAGGCCGCAGCCAGCTTTTCGGCGACAGCTTTAGTGGTGTTAGTAGCGGAAAAGTAAGCAACCAGTATTTTTTCTGACATCTTTATACCTTCTTTCTGTATCTATTCTCTTTATACCACTTATAGCCGGCTTCATGTCAAGTCTGCCGCAAAATAAAGCCCCGGCTTTAACCGGAGCTTTTCTTGGCAATTGGTGCGCCCGACAGGGCTCGAACCTGCAACCGCTTGATTCGGAATCAAAAACTCTATCCAATTGCGCTACGGGCGCATATCTTTAAGCACTTAACAGTATAGCATATTTTCCCGCCGCGTTGTATAATCATCAACAATAAAGCCAAAAGGAGAAAAACTTATATGAAAAATTTTTTAAAGGAGTTTAAGGAGTTTGCCCTGAAGGGCAATGTCATTGATATGGCCGTCGGCGTCATGATTGCCACTGCCTTTTCTAAAATCGTTTCGTCTCTGGTTTCTGATATCTTTACCCCGCTGATTTCCGTGCTGCTGGGCAAGATTAACTTTGCCTCCCTGCAGTGGACTATCGGCAGCGGCGATACCGCTATCGCTGTAACCTACGGGCAGTTTATCCAGAATGTCGTTGACTTCTTCATCATGGCCTTATGCATCTTCATCTTTGTCAAATCCGTCAATTCGCTTAAGAAGGCCATGGAAAAGAAGAAAGAAGAAGAAAAAGCTGAAGAAGAGGTCAAAGTCAGCGATGAGGTAAAACTGCTGACTGAAATCCGCGATCAGCTGAAAGCCCGCTGAATCCGCCAACCAAAAAAAGGCCCTGACATCATCTCATCAGATTGATGCCGGAGCCTTTTTTACTGCGTTTATTTCTTTTTGAACAGATCAGCGATACTGCCTAAGGCATCCGTGACCGTGCTGCTGGAGGTGTCTTCAATGCCGAGTTTGGCTTTGACCGACGCCACGATCAGTCCGATCTGGCTTTCTGATACGTCGATGTTGAGAATCTTCTTGACAGTAGCGGAAGCGTTCTTCTTGAAACTGGACATCAGAGAGTCATTGCTGGTCAGCTTTTTGACAATGTCAGTGGCATACTTGCTGATATCGATCTTGGACAGATCGACACCCAGGATGCTGGTGCTCTTTTTAGCCGCGGTCTTCTTGACCGCTGTCGTCTTTTTGGCGGCTGTGGTCTTTTTGGCAGTTGTCTTAGCCGTCGTCTTTTTGGCGGCCGGTTTCTTGGCAGCCGTCTTGGTTGTCGTCTTCTTAGTAGTTTTCTTTGCAGGCATAAGTTTTTTGATTATCTCCTTAAGGTTAGGCCTTTATTTATTTTATATCACATTTTACTTAAAATAACGCAATAAATGTATACAAAATCGTCATTTAGAGGCTCTTTCCGCCCATATACTCGTAAAAAAGCGCCGCAGCAAGACGGCGGCGCTTCATCATTATGTCTATTCCAGAGTCTGATCGTCTAAAGGTGTAACTTCACTTTCTTCATCCTTATCGATCTGATCATCAACGGCCTGAATCTCTTCATCCGTCATTGAATCATCTTCGGCTTCGGAAATCGCAATTGATTCTTTCATCTCGGAAGCGTTCTTGGCCGCTTCTTCGGCCATCCGGGCTTCCTTTTCCTTGCGCTCGGATAAGGCCATGGCATTAATCAGGCGGTTGGTTTCCCGGTCAGCGTCACAGCCGGTGCCGGCGGGAATCCGCTTGCCGATGATGACGTTTTCCTTTAAGCCCTGCAGCGTATCGATCTTGCCCTTGACAGCGGCATCGGTCAATACCTTGGTGGTCTCCTGGAAGCTGGCTGCTGACAGCCAGGAATCGGTTTCAACAGACGACTTGGAGATGCCCAGCAGCGTCGGGATAAATTTAGCCGGCGTTTTGCCCTGCAGCAGGATATTGCGGTTGATCTCGGTAATCTGCTGCAGACTGATCGTCGTGCCTGCCGACATGCCGGTATCGTTGCCTTCAATAATGACAACCCGGCGCAGCATCTGTCTGATCATGATCTCCAGATGCTTATCGGAAATGCCGATACCCTGGGACTGATAAACTTTCTTGACTTCCTTCAGAATGTAATCCTGCACACTCTTGGACCCGGCAACCTCAATAAGCTCCTTGGGATTGACCTGGCCTTCGGTCAGCTTGTCGCCGGCTTCAATAAAGCTGCCGACTTTGAGCCATGACCGGATAACCTGGGTGGCATCAGCCTTATGCTCAATCTGCTCTTTGTCATTGCTGATAATGATCTTGGTGCCCTGGTTGTTATCCAGAACCTCAATGGAAGAAATTGTTCCGCTGATCTTGGCAATCAGGGCCGGATGCTTGGGTGAACGGGCTTCAAACAGCTCTTCGACACGGGGCAGACCCTGGGTGATATCACCGCCGACCGCCGCCACGCCTCCGGTATGGAAGTTACGCAGCGTCAGCTGGGTGCCCGGCTCGCCGATGGACTGGGCGGCCATAACGCCGACCGATTCACCGATTTCAATCATCTTGCCGGTGGCAGTTGATCTGCCGTAGCATTTCCGGCAGATGCCGTTGACGCTTTCGCAGGTAAATGCATTGCGGATATAAACCTGTTTGATGCCGGCATCGACAATCTTTTTGGCGATCTCCTCATCAATAAACTCATCTGAGGCAATAATCAGCTCGCCGGTGGCCGGATCGACAACATCCTGCTTGGTGTAGCGTCCGACAATCCGTTCAAACAAAGTCTCAATGATTGAACTGTCCTTGCGCTCCACAATATCTTCAACCAGATAGCCGCGGTCAGTGCCGCAGTCATCTTCGGTCACAAACACATTCTGGGCCACGTCAACCAGCCTTCTGGTCAGATAGCCCGATGAAGCCGTCTTTAAAGCGGTATCGGTCAGACCCTTGCGGATGCCGTGACTGGAAATAAAGAATTCGTTAACGTTCAGACCTTCTCTGAATGAGGCATAAATAGGAACCTCAATGATAGAAGACTGGAAACCCTTGGCACTCTTGGCCTGGGTCGGCTTGCCCATGATTCCGCGCATGCCGGCCAGCTGGGTAAAGTGACCCTTGTTGCCACGGGCGCCGGAAACCGCCATCATATTGATGGGGTTCTTGCGGGGCAGCGAGGCCATCAGCTCATCACCGATCGTGCCCTTGATGCCATCCCACAGCTTGACCAGCCGGCTTTCCCATTCGGGAGCCGTCAGCAGGCCGCGGTTGTAAAGCTTCTTCAGCTCGGCCGCTGCCGCCTTGCCTTCTTCGACGTGATGCTGCTTGGTCGGCACAACGTTGATATCATCAAGTGAAATCGTCATGCCGGCAACAGTTGAATAAAGGAATCCGTTGTCCTTGATGCGGTCAAACAGCATATAGGCACTGCCGCTGTTGGCATAGCGGACATAGACTTCCTCAATTACTTCGCCCAGATCCTTTTTGCGGACCGAGGAATGAATCGGCATTTTGGCAATATAAGCCGGAATATCCGTGCCGTAGCCGACAAAATACTCATCGGGGCATTTTACATTCCAGCCCGGCTTGACTTCATTGACATACGGGAAGTCGCCCGGGAACATATTGTTAAAGATAATCTTGCCGACGGTAGTAATCAGATACTTCTCATTCTGCTCTTTAGTGAAGAATGTCTTGTTCAAAACCGCCGCCGGAATGGCGATGCGGGTATGCAGATGGGTCTGCTTATCCTCATAGGCCGTAATGATCTCATTGACATCTTTATAAACCCGGCCTTCACTGTCGCCGTAGGTCTTCCACAGCTGGGCATTGGTCATATCGCCTAAAGCTTCCCGCTGCTTTGATTCTTTATAGAATTCATCTTTGGATTCTTCCATGGTCAGGTAGAAATTGCCCAAAACCATGTCCTGGGAAGGCTGGATAATCGGCTTGCCGTCTTTAGGACCCAGAATATTGTTAGAGCCCAGCATCAAAACCTTGGCTTCGGCGCAGGCCTCTTCAGACAGCGGAACATGGACAGCCATCTGGTCACCGTCAAAGTCAGCATTAAAGGCCGTGCAGACCAGCGGATGCAGCCGGATAGCCCTTCCTTCAACCGGCTTGGGTAAGAAAGCCTGAATGCCCAGACGGTGCAGGGTGGGCGCCCGGTTCAGCAGCACCGGATGATCCTTGATGACATCTTCGACGATGTCCCAGACTTTCGGATCAACCCGCTCGATCATCTTTTCGGCCGTCTTGGGGTTGTTGGCCAGCCCGCGGTAGACAATCTCGTTAATGACAAACGGCTTGAACAGCTGCAGGGCCATCTCACGGGGCAGACCGCACTGATACATCTTTAAATCCGGACCGACGGCGATAACCGAACGGCCGGAGAAATCAACACGCTTGCCTAAAAGATTCTGGCGGAAGCGGCCCTGTTTGCCCTTCAGGCTGTGCGAAAGCGACTTTAAAGGCCGGTTGCCGGCTCCGGTAATAGGCTTGGAGCGGCGGCCGTTGTCAATCAGGGCATCAACAGCTTCCTGCAGCATTCTCTTTTCATTCTGAACAATGATAGCCGGAGTACCCAGGTCAAGCAGGCGGACCAGCCGGTTGTTGCGGGTGATAATGCGGCGGTACAGATCGTTCAGATCGCTTGTCGCAAACCGGCCGCCATCAAGTTGCAGCATTGGTCTTAAATCAGGCGGAATGACCGGCAGAACCGTCAGGATCATCCATTCCGGCTTGTTGCCGGAGTTGATGAAGGCATAAACGGTTTCCAGACGCTTGATAAGCTTCTTGCGCTTGTCGCCGGTGGCTTTCTTCAATTCTTCAACCAGTCCGGCATGCTCGCCGGCCAGATCAACATTTTCCAACAGGGTTCTGACCGCTTCAGCCCCGGTCTTGGCCACAAAGGCGGACGGACCGTATTTTTCACTCAGACTCTTGAATTCATTGGCGGACAGGATCTGCTTCTTCTCCAGCTCTTTGATATCCATCGGATCGATGACGACCCAGGAAACAAAGTAAACCACTTCTTCCAGCTGCTTGGGCGGAATATTCAGCAGCAGCGACATCCGGGAAGGCGTGCCCTTCAGATACCAGATGTGCGCTACCGGAGCCGCCAGGGTAATATGACCCATCCGCTCCCGGCGCACCGATGAACGGGTGATCTCAACACCGCAGCGGTCGCAGATAACACCCTTATATCTAACTTTCTTATACTTGCCGCAGTAACATTCCCAGTCCTTGGTCGGACCGAAAATGCGCTCGCAGAACAGACCATCCCGCTCCGGCTTCTGGGAACGGTAGTTGATGGTTTCCGGTTTCTTGACTTCGCCGTGGGACCATTCAAGAATCCTCTCTGGTGAAGCCAGACCGATTTTTACTGAAGCAATATCGTTTACGTTCATGACTGTTCCCCCTTCTTTACTGCAGCGATCCGTCGTCAACTCCGGCGACGGCCGCTTCCGGAACATCTTCTTCAATCTCCGAGGTCATACTCGCCACGTCGGATTCATCGACACCGACCTGCGTATTGACATCCGGAACGTTGTTATTTCTCAGATCTTCCTCATCCTGGGTCATATCTATTTCTTTGTTGTCATGGTCATAGACTCTGACATCCAGCGCCAAAGCCTGCAGTTCATGGGTCAGAACCTTGAATGATTCCGGAACCCCGGGCTGCGGGATGGGCCGGCCCTTGATAATGGCCTCATAAGTCTTGGTCCGGCCGGCAATATCATCTGACTTGACCGTCAAAATCTCGCCAAGGGTAGCCGAAGCGCCATAGGCCTCCAGCGCCCAGACTTCCATTTCACCGAAACGCTGACCGCCGTTCTGCGCCTTGCCGCCCAGCGGCTGCTGGGTAACCAGGGAATAAGGTCCGGTCGCCCGGGCATGCAGCTTATCATCGACCATGTGGGCCAGCTTGATCATATACATCACGCCGACAGCGACCCGTTCATCAAACGGTTCGCCGGTCTGGCCGTCATACAGGGTGGTCTTGCCGTCAGGTGTCGCATGGGACTCATCCAGAATCTGGCTGAGCTCGTCATTGGTAATGCCGTCAAAGACCGGTGTGGAGAACCGGCAGCCCAGTTTTTCCGCCGCCAGTCCCAGATGGATTTCCAGAACCTGGCCGATATTCATCCGGCTGGGCACGCCGAAGGGATTGAGCATAATGTCAACCTGGGTGCCGTCAGGTAAAAACGGCATGTCTTCTTCCGGCAGAATCTTGGAAATAACGCCCTTGTTGCCATGGCGTCCCGACATCTTGTCGCCTTCGGAGATCTTGCGCTTCTGGACAATGAAAACCTTGATGGTCTCACTGACGCCCGGCGCCATTTCATGATCATCCTCCCGCTTGAAAATGTGCACGGACTGAACAATGCCGGCGCCGCCGTGGGGCACTTTAAGGGAATTATCCCGCACCTCGCGGGACTTTTCACCGAAGATGGCCAGCAGCAGTTTCTCTTCCGGGGAGATTTCACTCTGACCCTTGGGAGTCACCTTGCCGACCAGGATATCGCCTTCTTTGACCTCAGCACCGATCATGACGATGCCGCGGCCGTCCAGATTGCGGCAGGCCGCCGCTGAGATATTGGGAATATCCCGGGTAATCTCTTCGGGACCCAGCTTGGTATCCCGGCATTCAATGGAATACTCCTCGATATGAATCGAGGTATAGACATCATCTTTGACCAGCCGCTCGCTCATGATAATGGCATCTTCGTAGTTATAGCCGTGCCAGGTCATATAGGCGATCTTGACATTCTGGCCTAAAGCCAGTTCGCCGTTGTCCATGGACTGGCCGTCGGCGATAACCTCGCCGGCGATAACTTTTTCACCGGTCTGGACAATAGGATGCTGGTTGATGCAGGTTCCGGCGTTGGAACGGCGGAACTTCTGCAACTTATAGGTATGCTCGCTGCCCTTGCCTTCATCAACAACTATCTGGGTGGCATCGACAAATGTTACCACTCCGCCTTTAGCCGCCACAATGCCGCTGCCGGAATCCTTGGCGATATGCGCCTCAATGCCGGTGCCGACCAGCGGAGCGTGCGGATTAAGCAGCGGAACCGCCTGTCTCTGCATGTTGGCACCCATCAGCGCCCGGCTGGCATCGTCGTTTTCCAAAAACGGAATGCAGGCCGCCGCAATGGAGACAATCTGCTGGGGTGAAACATCGACCAGCTCAACCTTTTCCTTAGGGAACATCAAAGTCTCGGTCTGATAGCGGCAGACACACTGGTCATTGCATAAGATGCCGTTTCTGACCTCATTGGCCTGGGCGATGACATAATCAAGCTCATCATCAGCCGACATATAGATTATTTCGTCGGATACCTTGCATTTATCCCTGACGACCCGGTAAGGGGTCTGGATAAAGCCGTACTCGTTGACTTTGGCATAAGTGGTCAGATAGTTAATCAGACCGATATTCGGGCCTTCCGGTGTCTCGATAGGACAGATCCGGCCGTAGTGGGTCGAATGAACGTCACGGACTTCAAAGCCCGCTCTTTCCCTGGTCAGACCGCCCGGACCCAGCGCGGAAATACGCCGCTTATTGGTCAGTTCGGCCAGCGGGTTCTGCTGGTCCATGAACTGGGACAGCTGGGAGCTGGAATAGAACTCCTTGATTGCCATGGTCAGGGAACGGATGTTGGTCAGATTCTTAGGCGTCAGCATGGAGACTTCGGAAATGGACATTCTTTCCTTAACGTTTTTCTCCATCCTGGACAGACCGATGCGGAACTGGTTCTGAATCAGCTCGCCGACCGTTCTGATGCGCCGGTTGCCCAGCTGGTCAATGTCATCCGCGACGCCGATATCATCCGTCATATTGAGAATATAGGAATACTGGGCATACATGTCGGAGATGATGATGGTCTTCTTTAAGGTCAGCGGATCGATGCCGATGACCTTGACCGCCGTTTCATCTTCCGGCTTGTTCTTGACATAGATGACCTGGTTGGCGGCGCCGACCAGATACAGGGTGTATTCGCCGCCCATCTTGACCGAGTCAATGATGGTCTTCTTTACTTCGTTAGTGATGGATGGATTCTGGACATCCGGCAGATAGCGGTCGATCAGCAGATCATCGTTGTCTTCACAGACATCATTGCCCTTCTCATCAACCAGCCGGCCCAGGCTGTACAGTCTGGAGCCATAGTTCATAACAGCCATGACGTTGGTCTTGGTCAGCTTGACACCCTGGGCAATCACTCCGCCGTAAACGGAGAGAATCAGATTGCTGCGGGCCAGATCCTTGACATCGGAAGGAGTCAAAACCGTGCCCTGGTCAAACCGGTAGCGCCGGTATTCAACCGGAGCAGCCAGAATGCGGCCGATCAAAGCGGTGCCGTAATTAGCCGGAACTGCCACGATATCAGGATGGGAAAATTCAAACTTCTGCGGCAGCGCCTGCATGTAAAGGCCCTTGGCTAAAGTCTGCTTGATCAGCGCCAGCTTTTCCTTGGTAACAAGTTCATTGGCCTTGACCACCAGCTTGCCGTTTTCGTCGCGCAGATCACTGGCCAGGTATTTGCCCTTGGCCCGGGCATAGCAGCCCAGTTTTTTAGTGATCTTATAGCGGCCGGCTTTGATTAAGTCATAGCGGCGGTCGTCAAAGAACTTGGCGTTCATCAGGTTGTATGAGCCGTCAAGAGTGGGAATTTCATCGGAGCGCTGGTTTTCATAGATGGCCAGCAGGGAATGATCAGAATCATTGAGCTTGTCGGCCACCAGCGTATTGGAAATTTCTTCATAATTGCCAAAGATGCCGGTGTACATCAGCAGATAATCATTCAGGAAATCGCGCTGTTCGCCTTCCTCGCTGATCTCCACATCGTTGACCGGCCAACTGAAAGCCGCCATGAATTTCTTGAAGTCGGAACTGTCCATGGTGTTTTCGCCGCGCATGACATTAAGGCCGGCTCCAATCGCCTTGAACATGATCGTTGACAGAATCTTGCGCTTTCGGTCGACTGACATATTCATAATCCGGCCGTTGTTGCTCTTCTTGTCATCCGTCATGAATTCCAGCCAGGTGCCCCGGGATGGAATCAGTTCAGAAGCATAGATATCCGCGCCGGTCTTGTCATCGGAAGACAGACTGAAATAAGCTCCCGGACTGCGGACGATCTGCGAGACAATAACCCGCTCGGCACCGTTGATAATAAAGGTTCCGGTGGGGGTCATCATCGGGAATTCGCCCAGAAAGACCTCTTCGTTTTTAACTAATACTTCATGGGACTCATCTTCAATTTCCAGTTCCATCTTGGCCCGCAGGGGGGCTGAGTAAGTCGTTTCCCGCGACTTGCACTCATCGATGTCATACTTCGGCTGACCCAGCTCGCTGCTCAGATAGCGCAGGGTGATATTGCCGTTAAAGTTGGAAATAGGATAAACTTCCTTGAAGACTTCCTCCATGCCCTCTTTGACAAACCAGTCAAAGGAACTGGTCTGGATTTCGACCAGATTGGGCAGCTGCAGCGAACCGGAGGCCCGGGAATAATCCCGGCGCATGGCTTTATTGCCGCATTTGACCAGACGATACTCATTGTTTTTGCTCATGGTGACACTTCTCCTCTCATCAAAGTCAGATAATATGCTCTGCTATGCCTGCTGATGGACCGCCTCAATGATCCAGTAGCCTCTCTGGCGCTGGACAAGGCTGACGGCAGCAGTGGTGCGCAGATGGGCGATGGCGCTTTCAGCGCCCTGGGCCTTCCGCATCACGAAGAATAAGCTTCCCCGAGGTTTCAAGTGTTCAATTGCGGCATCCAACAGGGGATAGATGACGCTTTTGCCGGTACGAACGGGCGGATTGGAGACAATGCAGTCATACTGACAATCCGTCAGTTTATCAAATCCATCCGTGACAACCGTCAGGTTATCCTGCTGCCAGCGCTGGCTGTTTACAGCCGCGGCATTGACAGCCCGCTGATTGACATCAGCCAGCGTTACAGCAGTTTCCGGATGATATTTTTTTATAAGCAATCCGATGGCCCCCCACCCGCAGCCCAGATCCAGGATCTGGCCGGTGCAGGCCGGTGAAGCAATGACAGTTTCCGCCAGCAGGCGGCTGCCAAAATCCAGAGTATCCTTGCTGAACAGCCCGTCATCGGTGATAGCCGTTTCCCTGACGCCCAAAAACCAAAAGGTCATCTCCTTTTGGTTGACAGGCATCAGCGGATCATCAATAAAGTAGTGGTTCAATAGGGTACTTCCTTAAGGGCGCAAAAGCCGAATGGAATTCGGCTTGCGTATTATGCGTTTTTTTACTGCTTATTTATATTCGACTGTGCCGCCGGCTTCAACAACTTTGGCCTTGATGGCATCGGCTTCTTCAATCTTGCAGTGTTCCTTGATCAATGCGCCGGCCTCAGGGGTGACGGCATCGACAATCTTCTTGGCATCCATCAGGCTTAAGCCGGATGCATCCTTGACCGCCTTGATGACGGCAATCTTGGTCTGGCCGACTTCCTTAAGCATGACATTGACTTCGGTCGGACCGGCCGCAGCTGTCTCTTCAGCCGGAGCGGCAGGACCAGCGGCCGGGGCCGCAGCCTTGACATCGAATTCAGTCTCAATCGCTTTGACAAGCTCATTGAGTTCAAGAATGGTCATTTCTTTTAATGACGCAATAATTTCTTCATTTGTTAACTTAGCCATTTGAGTAATCCTCCTGTTTCTTTAGGCTTGAGCGGCAGTTTCAGCGGCCGCAGCGGGTTCAGCAGCAGCTTCGGCTGCTTCCGCTTCGACCGGAGCCGCTGCCGGTTCGGCCGGCTCCTTTTCGGCTAAGGCCTTGATGGTCAGAGCCAGTTTTACCAGCGGTGCCTGCAGGCAGCCCAGCATCATGCTGTACATACCTTCCTTGTTAGGCAGAGTGGCCAATTCTTTGATTTCGGCGTCGCTGACAATTTTAGCATCGACAATGCCGGTCTTGATAATCAGCTTATCGTGCTTCTTGGCAAACTTAGCCAGAATACGGCTCGGGGCGACAGCGTCGCTTGAGAAAGTCAGGGCATTAGGGCCGACCAGGCTTTCGCTCAGGTCATCATAGCCGGCTTCTTTAACTGCCCGGCGGGCCAGCGAATTCTTGAAGACCGTCATTTCGATGTCTTCCTTATGAAGTGTCGCCCGCAGTTCAGTTACCTCTTTAACAGTCAGCCCGCGGTACTCAACAACAACCATCGAGGCCGCCTTTTTAATCTTGTCAGTGATTTCACTGACCGTCTGCTGCTTCTGAGCCAGAATCGTTTGATTCATTTCGTTCTCCTTTCTTTATTGGAAAACAATATACCAGAAGAAAAGCCCGGTTAATCTGTCATAGACGTGCCGGGCGTGTGAATTGCTTCTCGCTACCTCGGTAACATTTTTTAGCTAAGCGCCGTTACTGTCTATGGTATATTGTATTCAACTGGATAAAAACCGCCTTCAGAACAATTTAGATGCCGTGCTCCATCTTGATGCCGGGAGCCATCGTTGCTGTCAGGACAACATTTTTCATGTAGTTGCCCTTGATGGTGGCCGGACGGGCCTTGGCAATGACATCATAGACTGCGTTGTAATTCTCAATCAGCTGCTGGTCGGTAAAGGATGTCTTGCCGATGATGATCTGAACATTGCCGTCCTTATCAGTGCGATAAGTGACTTTGCCTTTTTTAATTTCGTTGACAGCATTGGCAATATCCATGGTAACAGTGCCGGTCTTAGGGTTAGGCATCAGGCCCTTAGGGCCTAACAGCTTACCCAGGCGGCCTAACTGGCCCATCATATTGGGAGTGGCCACAATGACATCAAAGTCAAACCAGCCGCCCTGGATCTTTTCCAGCATATCGGCAGCGCCGACATAATCAGCGCCGGCATCGGTTGCTTCCTGGGCTTTGGGGCCGTCAGCAATAACCAGAACCTTCTGGGTCTTGCCGGAGCCGTTGGGCAGGACAAGCGCCCCGCGGATCTGCTGCTCGGCATGACGCGGATCGATATTCAGGCGGAAGACAGCTTCCACTGTCCCCGCAAACTTGGGATACGAGGCTTTCTTTAATAAAGCAACTGCTTCTTCAATATTGTACTGTTTGGAACGATCGACCAGCTTGGCCGCTTCAATAAACTTCTTTCCGTGCTTCGCCATTGTCTTATTTCTCCATTCCTTCAACAGTAATGCCCATGTTATGAGCCGTGCCGGCAACAATCTTCATTGCTGACTCGACGTCATTGGCATTGAGATCCGGCATCTTGTATTCAGCAATCTGACGCAGCTGGTCAACCGTAATGGAACCGACATGATCGGTCTTGGGATTGGCTGCAGCCTTGGTAATGCCGGCCGCCTTCTTCAGCATCAAAGATGCCGGAGTGGTCTTTAAAACGAAATCAAATGTCTTGTCATCATACGCGGTGATAATAACCGGAACGACATCGCCGTTGCGGTCCTTAGTCGCGTCATTGAAGGCCTGGCAGAATTTAGGCATGTTGATGCCCGCTGAAGCCAGAGCCGGTCCCGGATGGGCTCCGCCCGCCGGGAATTGCAGCTTGCAAACTTTAGCAACTCTCTTCATAAACTTCCTCCTATCTGTTTATGTCGTGGTTCGAAGGGTTGCTCCTTCTCCCACAATAAACAACCGCGCTTAAGCGCGCTTACCAATAATGATATGGATTTTAAGGACTCATGTCAAGATAATTCGCATTAACTTCCCGCTAAACGAGGTGTCTATTCTATCACATTTCTCTATTCTATAATTATAAGCCGCTATACATTGCTCTTAACTGTGGCAAATGATAGCCGCCGGCAGCCTGATAAAAGGGCTTTTCTAAACCGGCATGGAATCTTTTCCGTCCTTTTGACGGTTCAACTGCTCTTTTGACAGCAGATTCACACTAATTCACACCAATTCACTTATTTATGCGCTTTATTTGTGCAGGTTTATTTGATAATATTGAGTTACAAAGACAGGTACATAAACCCAATGAAAAAAATCTATTTAGTAACCGGGGCCGCCGGTCATTTAGGCAATAATATTGTCAGACAGCTATGCGCACGCGGCGACGCTGTCAGGGCTCTTGTTCTGCCCAGCGAGACCCATCTGGAGATGATTGATCCCAGTGCCCGGATCTGCCGGGGTGATATCTGCCAGCCTGATACCATCAGGCCCTATTTCAGCCATGCCGAAGATGAATTGCTGTACGTCATTCACTGTGCCGGCATTGTTACCATCGCATCCAAATTCAGCCAGGTGGTCTGGGATGTCAACGTGGGCGGGACACAGAACATAGTGGACCTTTGCATCGAGTACCATGTTGAAAAACTTGTCTATGTCTCTTCTGTTCATGCAATTCCTGAGCAGCCTGACCGGAAAG